>NZ_JBHUUX010000028.1:0-72478 GCF_042670845.1 Promicromonospora sp. NPDC057138
TTATATGAGACAGGACACACGCTCTACCTCGGCACCTCATTGATGCCGAGGTAGAGCGTGTGTCCGGGACAGGCGCTCTACTTCACGGTTCTGCGGGTCAGCGGGGGGTGCGGGAGTCCCAGTGGGCGCCGCGGGCGCGGGGGCCGCGCTCGCCGTCCGGACGGCGGTGGTCGCCGCCGCTGCGGGGAGCCCGGTCCCGGTCGCCGCCGGTGCGCGCCGGGCCGCGATCGAGCGTGATGCGCAGCGGCTTGCCGGCCACGCGGGCGCGGGCCAGGCGGTCGAGCGCCTCGTTGTCGAGCGGCGCGATGATGTCCACCAGCGAGAAGCTCCCGAAGATGTCGATCTTGCCGACGTCGGCGCCGGTGATGCCGCCCTCGCCGGTCAGCGCCCCGACGATCCCGCCCGGCTGCACGCCGTGCGTGTGCCCGACGGCGATGCGGTACCGCGTGCCCCGGGCCGGACGGCGGATGCCGCGCTCGCCCTCGGAACGGCCGCGCGGGGAACGGTCACCCGACCGGTCGTGGCGGTCGCCGTCGCGCGTGTTGCGGCGGGCCGCCGCGGACTTGGCCTCGGCCTGCTCCCGCTCGTACTCCTCCTGCTCGGCACGGGCCCGGGGACCGTCGTCGCCGACCGCGAGCGCCGCCATGGCGGCGGCGATCTCGATGGGGTCGACGCCGGTCTCCTCGGCGTAGGCGCGGATCATCTCGGTGTACATGTCGAGGCGGCCGGCCTCGCGGCGGGCCGCGACCTTGCCGAGGGTGCGCTTGACCTGGTGGGCGGAGACGTCCTTGGGGGAGGGGATGTCGACCTCTTCGAGCGAGGCGCGGATGGTGCGCTCGATGCTGCGGAGCTTGCCGCGCTCGTGGGGGGTGACGAACGTGAGGGCCTCGCCGGTGCGTCCGGCGCGGCCGGTGCGGCCGATGCGGTGGACGTAGGCCTCGGGCTCGCCGGGGACGTCGAAGTTGACGACCAGGCCGATGCGGTCGACGTCGAGGCCGCGGGCTGCGACGTCGGTGGCGACGAGGACGTCGAGGGCGCCGGAGCGGAGTCGCTCGACGATCTTCTCGCGTTCCTTCTGGGCGACGTCGCCGGAGATGGTGGCGGCGGAGATGCCCTTCTCGATGAGGGCGGAGCCCACGTCCTCGGCGGCGCCGCGGGTGCGGGTGAAGACGATCGCGGCGTCGGCGTCGGATGTCGACAGGACGCGCGCGAGCGAGCCGATCTTGTGGCGGAAGGGTACGACGGCGTAGGTCTGGCGGACCGAGGTGACGGTGGAGGCCTGCCGGGTGACGGCGATCTGCACGGGGTCGGTCATGTGGTGGTCGGCGACCTTGCGGATGGCCGGGGGCATGGTCGCGGAGAAGAGGGCGACCTGGCGCTTGGTGGGTGCCTGGCCGAAGATCTCCTCGACGTCCTCGGCGAAGCCCATGCGGAGCATCTCGTCGGCCTCGTCGAGGACGAGGAAGCGGATGTCGTCGAGCTTGAGGGCGCCGCGGTCGAGGTGGTCCTTGATGCGGCCGGGGGTGCCGACGACGACGTGGACGCCGTCGCGCAGGGCGCGCTGCTGGGGGATGTAGGGGGCGCCGCCGTAGACGGGCAGGACGCGGACGTCATCGAGCTTGGAGGCGAACGACTCGATGGCGTCGGCGACCTGCATGGCGAGCTCGCGGGTGGGTGCGAGGACGAGGGCCTGCACCTTGCGGAGCTTGGGGTCGACGGCGGCGAGCAGCGGGAGGCCGAACGCGGCGGTCTTGCCGGTCCCGGTCTGGGCGACGCCGGTGATGTCGCGGCCGGCGAGCAGCTCGGGGATGGCGCGGGCCTGGATGGCGGAGGGGGTGACGAAGCCGAGCTCGTCGACCGCTGCCATGAGGGGCGCGGGCAGGTTGAGGCTCGCGAAGGTCGGGCCGGTGGGCTCGGGGGCCGGCTCGGGGGTGACGTCAGGAGTAGCGTCGGGAGTGACGGCCTCGGGGGTCGTCTGGTCGCCGGTGTCGGCGATGGCCTGCTCGGTGTCCTGCTGGGCAGGCGCGATCAGGTCATGGGTGTCGATAGACATGCAGTGATGCACCGTTCGTCGTCGCGGGCGGAGTCAGGGCCGAGGTGAGGGCCCTCGCGTCGCTCGCTCCCGAAACACCTTCCCCGCAGCCGGGGCTGCGGGCCTGTCTCGCACGTTGTGTGCACACACGGGAAAACGACGAACTCCAAGGGGATGTGGCACCACCCTATCGGCTGCGGGGCCGTTCGGCACACAGCTGGGGAGCGTGACGTGCAGCACGCGGGTGATGTCTCGGGTGATGTCTCGGGTGGTGGGCGGGGCGATCGGGTGGGGTGATGGGGTGGGGCGATGTCGTCCGTGGTGAGGCGGGTGGTGGGGTCGGACGGCGTGCCAGTGCTTATACGCAACGGCTGCCCCGTAAGATGGCGGCCGAGACGAACCGGCGTGAGCAAGGGCGGTGTGCGTGTCCAACGGGGCGGAGATGAGCTCCCGGGTCCTGACCGTGCCCAACATGATCAGCCTGGTGCGGCTGGCGCTCGTGCCGGTCTTCGCCGTGCTGATCGTCGTGGGCGAGGACGGCTGGGCGCTGCTGGTGCTCGCGGTCTCGGGCGTGTCGGACTGGCTCGACGGTGTGCTGGCCCGTCGCCTGAACCAGGTCACCCGGCTGGGGCAGATGCTGGACCCGTTCGCCGACCGCCTGTTCATCTTCGTGACGCTGATCGGTCTGGCGTGGCGCGAGGTGGTGCCGCTGTGGCTGGTGGTGGCGATCGTGGCGCGTGACGTGCTGCTCGCGCTGACGGTGCCGGTGCTCGCCCGCCTCGGGTACGGGACGCTGAACGTGACGCTGGTCGGCAAGGTCGCCACGTTCGCCCTGCTGTACGCGTTCCCGTTGCTGCTGCTGGCGGAGGTGCCCGGCTGGGTCGGCGCCGGGGCCCACGTGGTGGGCTGGGCCTTCACCTGGTGGGGCGTCGGCCTGTACTGGCTGGCGGGGCTGCAGTACGTGGCGCAGGTGCGCCGGCTGGCGGCCGGGGCATGACGACACCAGGTCCGACAGCACCAGGTCCAGCGGTGCCGGGTTCGACGGCGCAGGACGCGACCGGGCACGCTCGGGGCCGCCGTCCGGACGAGTCGATGACCCTGCTGCGGGAGGTGACCGAGCGTCCCCTGGACCCCGGGTACGCGCAGATGGCGCAGCGTCGCGCCGAGGCGGGCCAGGCGGCGTCGAGGCGCGGCGTTCCGGGCGTGGTCATGCTGCTGCTGCTGGCGGTCCTGCTCGGGGTCGCGACGACGGTGGCCGTCCGTGACCTGCGAGCGCCGCAGCCGGTGGTGGCGAAAGGCCGTACGGTGCTGATGGAGCAGATCCAGGACCGTAGTGCGGAGGTGGAGGAGCTGTCGCGGCGTGCGGTGACGCTGGGCGCCGAGGTGGACGGGCTGCAGAGCGACGGGTTGCTGCCGTCGGCGTTGCTGGAGATCAACGAGGTGGACCGGTGGGTCAATGGTGCGGTGCCGGTGCGGGGTCCGGGCATGGTGGTCAAGCTGACCGATGGTGGGGGTGGCGGGCTGGTGGATCCGGGTGACGCGCCGGCGGAGTCGCGGGTGCGGGACGCGGATGTGCAGTTCGTCGTCAACGAGCTGTGGGCGGCGGGTGCGGAGGCGGTGGCGGTGAACGACGAGCGGCTGACGTCGTTGTCGGCTATCCGGAACGCGGGTGACGCGATCCTGGTGGACCTGCAGCCGTTGAACGGTCCCACGTACACGATCGAGGCCGTGGGGGACCCGGAGGACATGCAGGTGGAGTTCGCGCGGTCGGCGGGGCTGGGGTTCCTGCAGCTGCTGAGCGCGGAGTACGACATCAAGAACGAGGTGACGACGAGCGAGGGGATGTACCTGCCGGGTGCGAGGCCCTCGACGCTGCGGTACGCGCACCTCCCGGCGTCCGGGGACACGACGCAGGACAGCCCAGGGCCGGAAAGCCCAGGGCAAGACAGTTCCGAACAAGGCAGTTCCGAGCAGAACAGTCCCGAGGAGGACAACGGATGATCGCGGTCGTCGGGCTCGTGATCGGGGTGGTCGCCGGTCTGCTGTTGCAGCCGACCGTCCCGCTGATGCTGCAGCCGTATCTGCCGATCGCGGTGGTGGCGGCCCTGGATGCCCTGTTCGGGGGTCTGCGGGCGATGCTCGACGGGCTGTTCGACGACAAGGTGTTCCTCGTGTCGTTCCTGTCCAACGTGCTGGTGGCCGCGTTCATCGTGTTCCTGGGTGACCAGCTCGGTGTGGGCGGGCAGCTGTCGACGGCGGTGGTGGTGGTGCTCGGTATCCGGATCTTCTCCAACGCCGCCTCGATCCGACGGCACATCTTCAAGGCGTGAGCATGAGCGAGGACAAGCCTGACGAGCCCGCGACCCCGGAGCGAGCGACCCCCGAACCCGAGCCGACGTCGAAGCCGGAACCCGAACCTGAACCGGAGTCGGCGTCGGGCTGGAAGCGGGTGGCGCAGCTCCTGCGGCCGCACGGCACGCGGTCGGAGCTGCTGACCGGTCTGCTGTGCCTGGCGCTGGGCTTCGCCCTGGCGGTGCAGGTAGGGCAGTCGACGGGGGACCAGCTGTCCAGCCTCCGGCAGGACGAGCTGGTGCGGCTCCTGGACGAGGTGACGCAGCGCGCCGACCAGCTCGACGCCGAGGTCTCGGACCTGGAGGCGATCCGGGACGACCTGCAGTCGGAGGACGGGCGCGACCAGGCGGCGCGGGACCTGGCGCAGCAGCGTGCCGCGCAGGAGGGCATCCTGTCGGGCCGGCTGCCGGCCAACGGCCCGGGCGTGCAGATCCACGTGGCGGACGGCGAGAAGCCGCTGGAGGCGCAGGTGCTGTTCAACCTGCTGGAGGAGCTGCGCAACGCCGGCGCCGAGGCGATCCAGGTCAACGGGGTGCGGCTGGTCACGACGAGCTACTTCGTCGACTCGGGCGGCGGCATCGTGCTCGACGGCGCCGCGGTCGCCTCCCCGTACGAGTGGACCGCCATCGGCGACCCCGAGACGATCGAGCGCGCGCTGGAGATCCCCGGCGGTGCGCTGCCCCGGATCCGGGAGGAGGGCGGCGAGGCGACCACGACGGCGTCCGACCAGGTCAGCGTGGACGCAGTACGCATCCCGGGCGAACCGGAGCACGCCCAACCGGCCGACGGGGAGTGATGGTGGAGCGGCGGGGAAGTGACGCCTGCCACGTTCACCACCCGTTCGCGGGACCCGAAGGGCCGAGCTGTGGAATCTGGCATGCGGAACCGCCGCGAGGTGGGTAGTTTTATCCGGGTTGGTTCCCAACTTTGGTTCCCGCTTCCATCTCGATCGAGGTAGGTTGAGTGGAACCCGGACAAGGCCCCAGGCGTTGTCCCGGACAGAGCAGCACAGGCAGCAACCCGCCTTCATCACCACGCACCCGAGGAGACCTGATGACGGACCCCAGCGCCCATCCGGTCGGGCCCGATACCACGGCCAACCTGGGTCGCATCGCGTTCCCGACCTCTGACGAGCAGGCGCCCCGCACGGCGCTCAGCCCCGAGGAAGCGGCAGCTGTCGCCGCCCTCCCGCGTCACTCCGCGCTGCTCATCGTGCAGCGCGGCCCGGGCTTCGGCGCACGCTTCCTCCTGGACACCGGGCGCAGCGTCGCCGGCCGCAGCGAGCAGGCGGACATCTTCCTCGACGACGTCACGGTGTCCCGCAAGCACGCCGAGTTCGTGCGCGAGGGCGACTCGTTCGTCGTCCGCGACATCGGCTCCCTGAACGGCACCTACGTCAACCGCGGCCGTATCGACGCCGCGACGCTGGTCACCGGTGACGAGGTGCAGATCGGCAAGTTCCGCCTGACCTTCCACGCCAGCCCGCAGGCGCCGGCCCAGTGGGCCGCGGGGACGCCCGCCCCGTGACGGCCGGCGCCGCACGCGTCCATCGTGGGGAGGACGCCGACGCGCCCTGGCCCCGGGGCATCTCCCGCCAGGCCACGATGCGCATCAGCGACGTCCTGCGCGCCCTGGGCCAGGAGTTCCCCTCCGTCTCGCACTCCAAGCTCCGCTTCCTGGAGGAGCAGGGCCTGATCGAGCCGGTGCGCACGCCGTCGGGCTACCGCCAGTACAGCCAGGCCGACGTCGAACGCCTGCGTTTCGTCCTCACCGAGCAGCGCGACAGCTACATGCCGCTGAAGGTGATCAAGGAACGCCTCGCCGCGATGGACGCCGACCCCGACTCCGCCGAGCACCCCGCACCGCGCCTGGCCGGTGCCGGCGTGCCCGCGCGGCGCCGCTGGACCGCACAGTCCGTCGCGGAGGCCGCCGGCGTCACCGAGGAGTTCGTGCAGAGCCTGGCCCAGGCGGGCCTCCTGCCGTCGTCGGGCAGCGCGCTGGGTTCCGGCGCCGTCGAGGTCGCACGTATCGCGGGCGCGCTGGCCGAGTTCGGCATCGAGCCGCGGCACCTGCGCTCCTTCCGCACCGCCGCCGACCGGCAGGTCACGCTCGTGGACCAGGTGGTGGCGCCCCTGCGCAGCCAGCAGGCCAGCGCCGCCCGCGGCCGCGCCGCCAGCATGGCGAGCGACATGGGCGAGCTCTTCACCCGCCTGCACGCTGCCTGGATCCGCCAGGGCGTCGACGACCTCGGCTGAGCCCGCCACCTGCGTCCCGAGCCAGACCGCCCAGGTGGAACCCAACGTAAAATCACCCTGCCTTTGCCGGCTTCTGACCATTCCGTGACCAGAAATTTGATCCGAGCGCGCGACGAGTGACCGCTGGAAGCCGTACGGTGAAAGCGTGAGGCCGGACGACGTGCCGATGGTCCCCGTGGAGATCCTTGGCGTTCGACAGCAGCAACGCGATCAGGAGATCGTCGTGCTGCTGCTCGACAGTGCCGCTGACCTCGCCATCCCCATCGTCATCGGCGCCCGCGAGGCCAGCGCCATCGCCATGGCCCAGGCCGGGCTCGCCACACCGCGCCCTATGACCCACGACCTGCTGCGGGACGTGCTGGGCGCCGTCGGCGTCGCGCTCGAACGCGTGGAGATCGTCGCCCTGGAAGGCGGCATCTACTTCGCCGAGCTCGTCCTGAGCAACGGCGTCCACCTCGACTCGCGCGCCTCCGACGCGATAGCGCTCGCCGTGCGCACCGGCAGCCCCGTCCTGTGCTCGGCCGAGATCGTCGCCCTGGCCGGCGTCGAGATCGTCGACGTCGACCAGCAGGCTGAGGTCGAACGGTTTCGCGACTTCCTCGACCACGTCACCCCCGAGGACTTCCTCGGACCACCCGGCGGAGGGAGCCAGGGCGGCGGGCGAAGCGGCTGATAGCGGACCAACTCGCGACACGCCGGGGCGTTTCACGGCGCGCATCTTTGAAATCACCCCTGACGCGCCATAGCGTGGCCACGACACCCCAGGAGGCACAGTGAACACCAGCGGTGAGAGAGCGACCCGCGCTACGGTCCCGCACGGCGCGCAGGGTCTCCTCTTCGGTGAGGACCTGACGGAGCAGGACGCCACGACCGGCTATCGCGGCACCACGGCATGCCACATCGCCGGCATCACCTACCGTCAGCTCGACTACTGGGCGCGCACCGGCCTCGTCGAGCCCAGCATCAAGCCCGCCACCGGTTCCGGCACGCACCGGCTGTACAGCTTCCGGGACATCCTGGTGCTCAAGGTCGTCAAGCGCCTCCTCGACACCGGCGTCTCCCTGCAGCAGATCCGCACCGCCGTCACCGCCCTGCGCGAACGCGGCGTGGAGGACCTGGCGCAGATCACCCTCATGTCCGACGGCGCGAGCGTGTACGAGTGCACCTCACCCGACGAGGTGGTCGACCTGGTCGCCGGCGGCCAGGGCGTGTTCGGCATCGCCGTCGGGCGAGTGTGGCGCGAGATCGAAGGCAGACTTTCCCAGATGCCGACCGAGACCCTCGAGCAGGGCGAGCCGGGGGAGGTACCCACGGTCGAGGGCGACGAGCTCGCCCAACGCCGGGCCGCCAGGTCCGCCGTCTGACAACCCGCCACCACACCGTCTGACCCGGCCGTCTGGACCGGGGTGCCACGCACCCCGACCAGGCGGTCTGCTGTACCCGGGGAGCAGGCGTAACCTGCGAGGATGCAGCTCACGTTCCATGGTCACGCATGCGTCTCCCTCGCCCTGCCCGGCGGCGGCGGCACCCTCGTCATCGACCCCGGCACCTTCAGCGACACCGCCACCGCGCTCACGAGCGCCGCGGCAGTGCTGGTCACCCACGACCACTTCGACCACGTCGACGTCCCCGCGGTCGCCGAGCTCCTCACGTCACACCCGGACGTCCGGGTGTGGGCCAGCGGCCCCGCCGCGGCCGCCCTGCGCGAGGGTGGCGCGCAGTCGAACCAGGTGCAGGAGGTGGCGGCCGGCCAGGTGCTGGACATCGCCGGCGCCCGGGTCACGGTAGGGGGTGGCGACCACGCGCTGATCCACCCCGACGTCCCGCGCGCGGTGAACGTGACCTACCTGATCGAGGTCGACGGGCAGAGCCTCTACCACCCCGGCGACTCCTACGAGGCGCCCGCGCGGCTGCCCGAGGACGGCCTGGACGTGCTCCTGGTCCCGGTGTCGGGGCCGTGGATGAGACTGGCCGAGGCCATCGACTTCGCGCGCTCGGTACCGGCGGGCGCCGTCGTGCCGATCCACGACGCGCTGCTGTCCGAGATCGGGCACACGCTGACCGGCCGGTGGCTGGACACCGCACGGCTCGGCGGGGAGTACACGTACTCGCGGCTCACGGTGGGGGAGGCGCTGGCCGTCTGACCGGTCCGGCGCTCACAGTCCGTTACAGCAGCGGCCGCAGGGGGACCAGGAGGGCCTCGGCGATCTTGGCGAGTGCGCCGCGTTCCTCCCACTGCGCGAGCGTGAGCTCCTGCGCGTTGGACAGGTCCATGGTGAAGACGTCTTCCATGCGGCCGGCCAGGCCGGGGTCGACGATCTCGAGGTTGACCTCGTAGTTGCCGGTGAGGCTGAGGCGGTCGATGTTGGCGGTGCCGATGGTGGTCCAGCGGCGGTCGACGGTGGCGGTCTTGGCGTGCACCATCGCGCCCTGGTACAGGAAGATCCGTACTCCGCCGCGCAGCAGGGAGGCGTACTGGCCGCGGGCGAGCCAGTCGGCGACGACGTGGTTGGAGCGGTGCGGGACCAGGACGCGGACGTCGACGCCGCGTGCGGCCGCGGCGAGCAGCGCCGCGTGGATGTCGTGGTCCGGGATGAAGTACGCCTGGGTGATGTAGATGTGGCTGGTTGCCCGGTCGATGGCGTCGAGGTAGATGCCGCGGATGGGGAACACGAGCTCGGACGGTGCGTTGCGGGCGGCCTTGAGGTGGGGCAGCCAGGTGCCGGAGCCGACGTCGGGCAGGATCGGGTCGCGCGGCTTGCGGTGGCGGTTCCAGAAGTCGACGAACGCGTTGCGCAGCTCCCACACGGACGGCCCCTGGAGGCGGACGTGGGTGTCGCGCCACTGCGTGGCGTACAGGGAGCCGATGTTGTAGCCGCCGACGAAGCCGACCTCGTCGTCGACCACGAGGATCTTGCGGTGGTCGCGGCCGGAGGTGCGCACGTTGAGGTAGGCCATCCCGGGGCGCAGCACGGGGAAGCGCAGGACGTGCACGGCGGGCGGGAAGCGGAAGAACGAGTAGGGCACGACGAGGTTCGCGAAGCCGTCGACGATGACGTACACGTCGACGCCACGTGCTGCCGCGTCGATCAGCGCCTGCTTGAACTGCTGGCCGACCTGGTCGCCCTTCCAGATGTACGACTCGAGCATCACGGTCTTCCGTGCGCCCTGGATGGCGTCGAGCATCGCCTCGTACAGGTCCGCGCCGTAGGTGTAGACCGTGGTGGCGGTCTCGTCGATGTGCTCGGTCAGGGGCTTCTCGGTGGGGAACTTCGAGGTGAGCGGGTGCACGCGTCGCCGGATCTTGTCCGTCACCATGAGCGCGACGGCCGCCCCGACCGGTACGGCGGCCGCTACGACGGCGGCCCGGGTCGCGAACGTGCGGGCACGCTGCATGAAGTCGGACGGGATGTCGAGCGTGAGCTTGGGGAGGTTGCCGGGGACCTTGCGAGACGCCACGGACTCACGGTACCCGGTCTCACGTCGGGGCACCCGGAATAGCGGTGACGGCCGCCGGGGCACAGGCGGGCGCACGTCAGCGGAACGTGGTGGCGTAGTACGTCTGCTGGTCCACGGTCTCGACCGTGACGTCCTGGGTGCGTTCGAGGTGGCGGCGCAGGTTGTCGGCGAACCGCAGGGAGTCGTCGTTGAACCGGGAGACGTCGTAGGCGCACACGACGCGGTGCCGTGCGAGGTGGGCGACCAGGGCGTCGATCATGTCCATGAAGGTGCGCGTGGGGCGCCGGCCCGGGTGCGCGAGCGTGAACCCGATGTACCAGACCGCCCCGCGCGCTGCGTGCTCGGGATAGCGGGCGGCGTAGTACTCCGGGCTCACCCAGGGGACGGCGGCGAGGTCCGTCGCGAGCGTGGTCAGCCCGACCGCCTCGCCTTGCTCGTCACGGGCGAGGAGCTTCGTCACGCGAGGGTCGCCCATCTCGTCGTCGAACTCCTCGCGGTGCAGGACGTGCCGGGCCGCGGCGCGGGTGCGCAACGGCTCGAACGCCTCCAGGTACAGGTTCCAGAACCGCTCGGCGACGTGTCCGGTCACCGTCGCCTCGAACGTGATGTCAGCGCCCATGGCCGTGCTCCTCCCAGCCCACGCGCCGGTACGTCGCGACGACCACGGCGCACACGGGCTGCGTGACGCAGGTGATGCCGACGATCTGCCGGCCCTCCGGGTGGAAGCTGCCGCCGCGTGTGGCCGAGAGGTCGTCGAGGCTGTGCGTGAGGTCCGTGGCGACCTGCTCGCGCGAGGGGCCGTCGTGCTCGACGAACAGGCCCGCGCCGCTGCCGTCGTCGCGTCGCGACCAGGCGATCCCCGTCCAGGCCTCGTGGCCCGGGAGTGACACGTGCGCCCGCGCGTACACGCAGTACAGGAGGTCACCGTGGTCGCCCTGGAGCTGTTCCGGACCGTCCACCTCGAGGACCTGGCTGCCGGGAGGGATGATGGAGCTCAGCCGGACGAGGTTGTAGTCGTTCACGCCAGCGGCCGCGAGGGCGGCATCGAAAGCGGCGAGCGTGGTCCGCCCCGTGCCGGTGCCGCCACTCACACGAATCGTCAGGGGATCGGTCATCAGGTCCTCGGGGATGGGAGTTCTCCGGGTTCGTCGACGTCGCCGGTGTGACCGGACGCAGCGTCCAAGAGGTCGAGCACGGACTGCAGGACGATGTCCGGCGCTGCGCTGCCCTTGGTGAGGAACACGGTACGGCCAAGACGAAGGTCCTCGCGCTCGTCCGAAGCGACCTCCGCGCCTGAATAGACGACGAGGGGGACCCGCCGCAGGCGGCCGTCGCGGCGCAGGTCGGACACGAGCTCCTGCCCGCTGCCATCGGGGAGGATGAGGTCGAGGACTACCAGGTCGGGCTCGGCGCCGTGGGCGAGAGCGTCCCGCGCCTCGTCCACCGAGCGCGCCTGGGTGACGGCGAGCCCGCCGTTCTGCAGGACCGTCGCCACAACCATCCGCAGGTTGTCGTCGTCCTCGACCACCAGGACCCGGGTGTGGTGCGGCAGCCGGCGGATGACGTCCCGGACCGTCTCGACGAGGCGCGCGGGGTCCACGGGTTTGACGAGCCAGTCGTCGGCCAGCGCGGCGGACTCCAGCGCATCGGTCGAACGCGTCCCGGACACCACGACGACCGGAACCCCGGCGGTCGCGGCGGACTGCCGCAGCCGGCTCAGCACCTCCGCCCCGCTGGTGCCCGGCATCGCGAGGTCGAGCACGATCGCGGCGGGGTGGTCGTCCTCGATGACCTCGAGCGCCGTCCGTCCGTCCGTGACGCCGACGACGTCGTACCCTCGCTCAGCCAGCACTGTGCGAAGCACCTCGACGACGTACGGGTCGTCGTCCACGACGACCACCCGCGTCGCGACGGACGTGCCCCCCTGCGGCCGCTGTGGTGTGGTGGTCAGGCGTGGGGTGGCGCGGTGGAGGGTGAACCGGAAGCTCGATCCCCGGCCCTCACCCTCGCTGACCGCCCACAACCGCCCGCCGTGCAGCTCGACGATGCTTCGGGCGATGGTCAGCCCGAGCCCTGAGCCGCCTCGCTCGCGCGTGTCGGAGGCGTCGATCTGTTCGAACCGGCGGAAGATCGCCTCGAGCTTGTCCGGCGGGATGCCGCGGCCGTCGTCGTCGACGCGCAGCTCGACGAGGTCGCCAACAGGCGTGGCTGTCACGCGAACGGTGCCGCCGCGCGGCGAGAACCTCACGGCGTTGCCCAGCAGGTTGGTCAGTGTCTGCACTATGCGTTCGCCGTCGGCACGGACGACCTCCGCGGAGCCAGTGGTCCTCAGGACGATTCCGGCCCTGTCCGCCAGGACCGAGACCTGGTCCACCGCCACGGCAACGAGCGCATCGACCCGGTGCTCCTCCAGCTCGAGCCGTGTCGTGCCCGCGTTCAGGCGCTCGGTGTCGAGAATGTCGTTCACGAGACGGCCGAGCCGCTCAGCGCTCGTGAGTGCGATATGGAGCATGCGGGACGTCTGCTCGGGCGAGTTGTTGAGAGCATCGCTGTCGATGAGCCCGAGCGCGCCGCGGATCGACGTCAGCGGGGTCCGCAGCTCGTGGCTGACCACGGACACGAACTCGTCCTTGATCCGCTCCATCTCGCGCCGCTCCGTGACGTCGCGGAAGGCGACGACCGCACCGCGGATCCCCCCGTCGTCGCGCAGCGGGCTCGCCGTGACCTCGACGGGCACGTTCTTCCCGTCGAGGCGCACGTAGACGTCCTGTTCGGCCGTGACCGTGATCCCGTCGTGCAGGGCCTCAGCGATGTAGCAGTGCTCGGCCGGGAGCGGGGTGCCGTCCTCGGCCGGCGCGTGGAACGTGGCGTGCGCGTCGCGCCCCACGAGGTCTGCGGAGGATGCACCGAGCGTGTGCGCCGCAGCCGCGTTGACGAAGGTCACCCGCCCCTCGTGATCCACCCCGTAGATCCCGTCGGCCACGGACTCCAGCGTCCGCTCGCGTTCGCTCGCGAGCGAGCGCAGCTGCGTGGTGCGCTCCCGCACGCGCCGCTCGAGCCCGTGGCGCAGCGACTCGTTGTCCGCGACGACCAGGATCTGGCGGGCGACGACGGCGATGAGCACGGCGACCCACAGCGCGCTCGCCACCCAGGGGAGCCCCTGGCCCGTCTGCACGACGCGCACCAGCGCCGCCGCGAGGAACAGGGCGAACGTCACGACCGTGCCGAGCAACGGCGTCCCTTCCCCGGGCCGGCTGCCGTCCAGGCTGCCGGACGCCGCCGGGTGGCGCGCGGCGAGCGCGATGGCGAGGTAGCCGGCGGCCCAACCCGCGTCGACAGGGCTGCCGAACGTGAAGCCACCTCCCGCGGACAGCAGCGCGAAGGCCACGTCGGACACGGCGTACAGCACGAACCCGCCGCCCACGAGCACGAGCGGCACACGCTCGGCGGCGCTCGAGCGCGTCATGACGAGGACCGCGAGGGTGGCGAGCAGGGCGTCGACCACCGGCAGCGCGTAGGCCGTGAGCGCCGGCTGCGCCGCCAGGTCGGCCTGCAGGGCGACGGCGAAGAGCGCGATGTACAGGACAGAGCCGCCGACCACGACGCTGTCCAGCAGCATGCGCACCAGCTCCTGGCCGCGTGGGCGGACGGCCGGGAAGAGCGAGAGGCCGACCACGCCGAGCACGAGTGCGGCGATGTAGGCGGCGTCTCCGGTCTCCGCGTCGCCGACAAGCCCTGCGTAGACGTTGCCGGCCAGCCCGACTGCCCCGCCCAGAGAGAGGAATGCCCACGCCCGCCGGCGCCGACCCTTCGACTGCACCGCGCGCCACCCGCAGCTCGCCGCCGTGACGACACCCGCGAGGGCGATCGCCGAGATGGATATCTGTTCGCGCGTCGCCTGGTCGAAAGGGCTGGACAGCGCGAAGACGAGCAGAAGGACCGCGATGCCGGCAATCCAGCACCAACGCAGGAAACCAATCCGCGATCCCGCAGCAGCGCCCGGCGACCCCATAGGCCCGAGCGTAGGTCACCATCGCGGGCCCCGCAGTTTCAGCCGGTGTTTTTCAGCCGGTGTTCACCGGCGCCATCCGAGGAGGTCGGCGACCTGCTCAGGCAGACCGAGCGGGTCGAACGGCTTGGGAAGCACGCCGGCGACGGCGAGATCTTCATACCGGCGCCGCTCCGCCGGCTGCACCTTGGCGGTCAGGAGGATCACGGGGACGCTGCGCGTGCGCGGGTCCTCCTGGAGCCTCGCGAACGTGGTCGGCCCGTCCATCGTGGGCATCATGACGTCCAGCAGGACCGCGTCCGGTGGATCCGTGCTGCACATGATGACCGCCTGGGCTCCGTTGGAGGCGACCTGCACCTCCCAGCCGGCGATCACCTCCAGGCCGGTCCGAACGACGTCGCGGATCGCCTCGTCGTCGTCGACCACCAGTATCCGGCGGATCACAGGTCCTGCTCCGTCACTACCGTCTTGAGCTTCAGCATCTGCCGTTCGACCTCCACCGGTACGACCCACGGGACCCCCATGCCCCACCGAGCTCGGCGACACGGGCGCGGGAGCAGCTGGATATTCATCGTGCCCCCTCGACGGTAGGCGGCCCGCCGCGTTCGTGCATGCCGTCGTAGCGCGGGCCGGCCTCATTCGATCGCGGCCGCCAGCGGGTGGGAGCGGATGGCGGCCGCGAGCTCGCCCTCGATGCGGTCGAGGTAGACGCCGGTGGTGGCGATGGAGGCGTGCCCGAGGAGCTCGGCGACGACCTTGACGTCCCAGCCGTCGGCGACCAGCAGGGTCGCGGTGGTGTGCCGCAGCGCGTGCGGGGTGGCCTCGCGCTGGTAGGGCGCGGGCATGCGGGCGACGGCGCGGGCGAGCAGGGCTCGGATCGCCTGGGTGTCGATGCGGCGGCCGCGCCAGGACAGCAGGAGGGCACGCTGGGCGTCGTCGTCCTTGGGGCGTTTGGCGGCCAGGGCGGGGCGCAGGTGGGTGAGGTAGTCGTCCAGGGCGCGGGCCAGGGGCGGGGAGAGCGTCACGGTGCGGGTGTTGCCGCCCTTGCCGCGGATGCGCCAGGTGGCGCGTCCGGGTTCGCGGGCGACGTCGTCGACATCGGTCCGGGCGAGCTCCGAGACGCGCGGGCCCAGGACCAGCAGCAGCGCGACGACCAGCCGGTCGCGCAGGGCCAGCTCCTGATCAGGACGAGAGGGGTTCTCGGACCGCGGCGTCGTCAGCAGGCTGCGCGCCGCCCCGGCCGACAGGGCCGTGCGGGCGGTGCGGAGGGTGCCGCGCACCTTGGCAGGCGGGGCGGCCCACTGCATGGGGTCGGCCTGGACCCAGCACTCGCGGGCGGCGTAGGCGAAGAACCGGGTGACTGACTGCCGGAACCGGTTGACCGTTGCGGTGCTGCGCCCGGGGCCGGGCTTGCGTCCCGGGTCGGTGTACCGGGCGTCGGGCGCCGACTGGTAGCGCACCAGGACGGTGTCGACGTCCGCGCCGGTGACGTCGTCCAGGATCCGGTCGCGGCCCGTGAGCCGGCCGAACTCCGTGACGTCGCGCGTGTAGCTGCGTGCCGTGGCGGGTGACAGGACACCACGGATCGTCTCGACCTCGACCGCCGCGAGGTAACGGCGGGTGGCTTCGGCGACGGTGATGCGCTCGAGGCGCGGGGGAGCGACCATGACCGTCACCCTAGGCGGGACCACTGACACTCCCGATTTGCCGGAATAGGCCGTTGACCTGCGACGAGACACCGTCGTCGGGCTCGTTCACTCCTGTGTCGTCCATGCCCCCCACCGTCGCGCCCGACGGCGGGCAGCGATGTCCGTCCGGGAGCGACACCCGCCTACGCAGGTTTGCGTACACGCGGCTTCGCGCACCGACGAATGTGCTTGTCCCCGGAGCCGGCGCACAGTTGCCTGAGCCGAAGGACCACCGAGGACGGAGAGAACCCGTGACCACCACACCCGACACCGCAACCACCCCCGGCGCCAGGCCGTTCCGCTTCGGCGTCGTCGCCGCACAGGCACCCACCGGGACCGCCTGGCTCGACACGGCAGGCCGCCTCGAGAGCCTCGGCTACGACACCCTGGTCATGCCCGACAGCATCGCCCACGGCCTCGCCGTCGTCCCCATGCTCGCCGCAGCCGCCACCGCCACCAACCGCCTGCACCTCGGCACCTACGTCATGGCCAACGACTTCCGTCACCCCGTCCAGGTCGCCAAGGACGCACTCACCCTCGCCTACCTCTCCGACGGCCGCTTCGAGCTCGGCATCGGCGCCGGCCACCCCGGAACCGGACCCGACAACGCCATGCTCGGACACCCCTTCGACACCCCCGGCACCAGGGTGACCCGCCTCGCCGAGTCCCTCGACATCATCCGCCGCCTCCTGGACGGACAGACCGTCACCACCACAGGCCAGCACTACACCACCACCGACGCATCCATCACCCCCCACAGCATCGAAATACCCCACGTCCCGCTCCTGATCGGCGCCGGTGGCCCCCGCATGCTCACCCTCGCCGCACAGCACGCCGACACCGTCGCCCTCGGCATCCCGCTCGACGCCGACGCCACCGAGGCCGCCCGCCGCATCAACCAGCTGCGCCATGCTCTGCACAACGCACCAGAGCGCGACCACCGTCCACAGCCCGAGCTCAACATCAACCTCATGGCCATCGGCGACGCCGTACCCCGCTACCTCGCCGACAAGATCGACCCGACGGCGCTCGCGGCCGCAGGGGCGGTGTCCGTGGTCACGGGCTCGCCCCAGGAGATGGCGGACCAGCTGCGGGAGCGCCGCGAGCGCCTCGGGATCTCCTACGTGGTGGTCGGCGAGGAGCTGGTCGAGGCGTTCACGCCGGTGCTGCGGATCCTGTCGGGGGAGTGAGGGCGTCGGTGGCCGGGGTCGCATGGTTGAGTCGGCATGGTTGAATCCGCTCGTGCGCGCGATCGTCTTCGACCAGTTCCAGGGCCCCACCGACGTCCGTGAGGTGCCGGCCCCTGCGGCGCCCGACGGCGGAGTGGTCGTGCGGGTGCACGCCACCGGCCTGTGCCTGAGCGACTGGCACGCCTGGTCCGGGCACGACGCCGACATCACCACGCTGCCGCACGTCCCCGGTCACGAGCTCGCGGGCACCATCGACCAGGTCGGCGCCGGTGTGACGAAGTGGCGGGTGGGGGACCGGGTCACCGTGCCGTTCGTGAGCGGCTGCGGCACGTGCGAGTGGTGCCGCAGCGGCCAGGCGCAGGTCTGCCCGGACCAGACCCAGCCGGGCTTCACGCACTGGGGCTCCTATGCGGAGCTCGTTGTACTCCACGCGGCCGACGCCAACGTGGTGGCCATCCCCGACGGCGTCTCGTTCGAGACGGCGGCGAGCCTCGGCTGCCGGTTCGCGACCGCCTACCGGGCCGTGGCCGGGCGCGCGGGGGTCCGGGCAGGGGAGTGGGTGGCGGTGGTCGGCGCGGGCGGCGTCGGGCTCAGCGCCGTCATGATCGCCGTCGCGCGCGGGGCGCACGTCGTCGCGATCGACCGCTCGCCGACGGCGCTGGAGGCCGCCCGCCGCGCCGGCGCCGAGCGGACCGTGCTCGCCGACGGCCTCGACGTCCCCGCCGTCGTGCAGCAGATGACGGACGGCGGGGCGCACGTCGCGGTGGACGCCGTCGGCAGCGAGCAGACGTGCGCCGACGCGATCGGCAGCCTGCGCCGACGCGGGCGCCACGTGCAGGTCGGGCTCTTCGCTCCCGTCGACGGCGGCCCGCGCGTGCCCATGGGCCGGGTGATCGCGTGGGAGCTCGACGTGCTCGGCAGCCACGGCATGGCCGCCGCCGACTACCCCGAGATGCTCGAGCTGGTCGCCTCCGGGGCGCTGCGGCCCCAGGACCTGCTCGACCGGGTGGTCGGCATGGCCGAGGCCGCCGCGCTCGTGCCGACGATGGACTCGGCGCCGCGCGCCGGGATGGTGGTGCTCGACCCGCGGCTGGCCTGACCGCCGTCGGCCCGAATGCAAGGCCGAGCGCGGCCGTCGGGGATTCTGCGGGCAATGATGCGCGCGTGGCTCACGTGGCCCAGCGCAGGACGGCGTCGAGCGGGGCGGGCACCCTGTCCAGCGGCAGCACCTCGGCCAGGCGACGGCCGTAGCGCTCCTTGCGTCCGCCCTTGGAACCGATGAAGCGGTGCAGCTGCTGGGTGGTGGTGCGTTCGCGCTGGGCGGGTTGGCCCTGCAGCCGCGAGAAGCTGCGCAGCTCTCCCTCGGCGGCGATGAGGGCGAGGAATCCGTCGGTCCCGACCGCCCGGATCAGCTCGTCCTCCAGGTCCCGGTCGCAGCGGAAGAAGCCGAGGTCGGTCAGGGGAGTGGCCGCGGTGAACGGGCGCAGGCCTATCCGGTCGAGGCCCTTGACGACGAAGCGTTCCTCCGCGGCGTCGTACAGGCCGCCGACGCGGACGTCCTGGCCGCCCAGCGCGACGAGGTGGTGGCCGATGTTGGTGATCCCGCCCATCGCCACGACCTGCACGCCGAGGTCGGCGAGGGGGAGGCCCAGCCGGGCGGCGAGCGTCTCGACCGCCACCCGGTCGCTCTCGCCCTCCACGAGCACAGCGGTGCTCGTGGAGGCGGCGAGGACTCCGGCGAGATTCATGGTCTGAAGGATCGTATGCCTCGGTCGCGGGGAGAGCCTGCAGGATCTTTCGGGGTCTACCGTGTTGGTCTTTGTTGATGGTGGTAGACCGATGTGTTGCGCTATACACAATGCTTTAGGTATGTTGTCGCGCAGCTTGCGGGGCAGGGGCGGCCATTGCTCGGGTGAAGGGTGGCTCGGGTGGGCGCATGGATGCGTCGCTAGCTCGCGAGTTCGGTCCGATGCGTCGCGTGGCTCGTGACTTCGGTCCGATGCTCTGAGATCGGTCAATCAACCGACCGATCTCAGAGCATCGGACCGAAGTCGTGGAACGCGACCAGCAACCGACCGAAGTCAGGAACTTCCGCAGAGCGCCGCGCGTCACGGCGAAGGAGGACGCCGAGGCGCAATACGCGCAGCGGGCGCAACGCGTGCGACACGTTCACTGGGCGCGACGTTCACCGGGCACGGCGCGAACGGCGGGCGGGACGGGGGGTCAGGCCGTTCCCTCCGCCGTAATGACATAATGTGCATTATCGGTACGCGTCCCGTGCGTGATCTGGCACCTGCGCAGGATCGGCGAGGAAGCACATCGTGGTGCCCGTGGAGCCGTCCTGGCTCAGACGCGTTCCCCGTCCCGGAGGAACTCCTCGAAGCCCTCCCAGGCCTGGGTGCCGTCCTTGGTCCGAATCACCTCAGACGAGTACTGCGCCAGATACACGCGACGCAGATCCTGGGTCAGGTTGGGCCCGCTGCGATGGAAGACGACACTGGAGAAGCAGGCGATGCTCCCCGCCGGAACGACCACGGGCGTGCCCGGGTCATCCCCGAAGTAGCCGACCTTGTCATTGGTGGCCTCGTCGTGGAAGTGCTTGACGTACGACCGGACACCCGCCCGGGAGTACGGAAGCAGGTACACGCTGCCGTTCGCCTCTGTGACGTCGTCGAGCGCGATCCAGCAGGTGAGATACGGCTCGTGATCCTCGTGGACGAAGCCGCTGTCTTGGTGCCAGGAGAACGCGCTGTCCTTGTCGGCGGCCTTGATCACGAACTGCTCGACGAACTGGAACGCATCCGGCCCCAGCGTGGCCCGACAGATGTCGGCCATCAGGTCTCCGAAGAGGAACGAGCGCAACGACGGCTCCTGCTCGGCCATCCCGGAGACGAAGTAGCGACGTCCGCGATGGTTCAGCCCCAGCCTGTCGACGGCGGCGGTGTCCATCTCGGCGTCCGCGCGGTCCATGGCGCTCTGGGCAAGCCCGCGGAGCAGCTCGAGCTGGTCCGCGGGGAGCGCTCGCTCGAGGACGAACCAGCCCTCCTCCCGGTATTGCCGGGCGTGGGCCTCGGTGACGATCGATGATGCCTTGCCTGTCGCCTTGCCTGTGATGGTTTCCATGGACCTGACGCTAGGCCGCGCTCCGGCGCTGTGAGCAGGTCTGTGATGGGAGGCTCTTGTCTAAAATGGTCAGATGAGCAGCAGTGCGGTGCGGATCAGCTCGCAGGACGAGGTCGGGACGCGGCTCGGGCGGGTGCGGACGACAGGATTCGTCGAGAACGGTCCCGCATTCGTCCCTCGTCCGCGCCGGGTCCTCGAGAGCTACGCGCTCGTCCTCATCCATGCCGGTGCCGGCTCGTATGTCGACGACGAGATCGGTTCCCGCCCGATCGAGCCCGGTGACGTCATCACCGTGCCGCCCGGGCACCCGCACTGGTACGGTCCCCCGCCTGGCGGTACCTGGAGCGAGATCTTTCTCGTGTTCGACGGCCCCTTGTTCGATGCCCTTGCCGTCGAAGGCGTGCTCGATGTCCGCGACCCGATCCGTCGGGTCGCCCCGCTGAAGGCGTGGCGGGACCGGGTGGCCGAGCTCGCCGACCGCGTCCGACCCAGTGACACCACGGCACGTCGAAGGGAGCTCCTGGAGCTCGCCGCGCTCCTGGTCGACGTGCGAGGTGAGCGGCACGACGCGGAGCCGGTGACGCGTGGGATCCGACAAGCGCGCAATCGGCTGGCCGGCGATCTCCGGGCTGAGCTCGACCTCCGCGGTGTTGCTGCGTCCGCGGGCCTGCCGTACGAGACGTTCCGCAAGCAGTTCCGGGCGGCGGTCGGCACCTCGCCCGCCGCGTTCCGCCTCGACCGGCGCATCGAGGCGGCGGGGGCGCTGCTGCGCATGACCGACATGACCCACGCGGCGATCGCCGCCAGCCTGGGTTTCGCCGACGAGTACCACTTCGCCAAGCGGTTCCGGGAGCGCGCCGGTGTCTCTCCACGCGACTACCGGCGCGCCCGCTCGACGATCTGAGCGACCTGCCGCTCCCCCGTTCCCGCGCCGTTCTGCGCGACTGACTCTGCACGGTTGAGATTCAGCACGGTTGAGACTCTGCACGGTTGACGAGGTCAGTGACCGTCAGACTGCCCCGGCGCGAACGGCCACTCCTCGAACGCCGCGCAGCGTCCGTCCTCGTCGAACGTGAGGACCCACAGGCCGCGCCAGCGGCTGCCGGACCCGCCGTACTCGACGCTCACCCGCACGACCGCCGTCGGACCGTCCACGGCGACCACCTCCGCTGCCATAGCTGCGAGATTCGCTCACTTGGTGCGGAAGCGCGCGACCATGTCGAGTTCAGGGCGCCCGCCCCCGGGCTACGGACAGTTCACGCCAGCGGCGCATCGCCGCCCACGAAGACCTCGCTGGATGCCAGGCCAACTGTACGTAGCCAGGGGCCGACGTCATCACATGCCGCACTGCGCGCGCCCTGTCTTGACGTGTCGAGCGCCAGTTAGCCCATAAGTAGGCGAGCGAACCCGGCGTGCAGCTGGTGCACGCGAACCGAACCGCTGCCCAGCAGCTCGGCCTTTTGCCGCAGCCGGTCGACAAGCGCGTCGTCCGGATTGCCGTAGACGTCGATCGCCAGCATGTTGATGAACTCACCGATCGGCGGGAACTTGGGCCCGGCCACTTTCATGTGGAACTCGAGCGCTTCCGAGTCGGGATTGATGTGCAGGACGGTCATTCGGGCGCCGTCGTCGCTGAAGTACACGTTGTAGGCGAGCAGCCGTGGCTCGTTGGCTTCCACGAACTCCGCCAGGTCGTCCATCGCGGCCTTGAGCTCCTCCAACCGCCCAGTTCGAACCTCGGACGTGTCAACGTACACGATTGGCTGGGCAATGCCGACGAAGCTCTGCATCTGCTCATGATGCTGCCGGGCTTCAGGTTGCGGCAAGCGCTCTCATGCCGCAAGGCGCTTGCCTCCCCGCTACTCCCGTCCCTGCCAGTTGGGAGAAGAGGGCCCTAACAGCCAGCATGACGCCATTCGTCCCTTCCGTTCGTTGCTGTGCGCCGCTGAGGTCGTGCGCCGCGACCCGATCGTCATCCAGTCTCATGACCCCGCGCGGGATCGCGGCTACTGAGCGTTTCGAGACTGACCCAGCAGGATCGGGTGTCAGCCAGGCTCCTGCCCGTCGCGCTGGCTCGGCGCGAACGGCCATTCCTCGAAGGCCGTGCAGCGGCCGTCGTCGTCGAGCTCCAGGACCCACAGGTCGCGCCAGCGATCCCCCGACGCGTGGTACTCGACGCTCACGCGGACCACCGCCGTCGGACCGTCGACAGCGATCACCTCGGAGCCCATCGTGAACGACTCGTCCGGCCCGTCGCGCCCGGCATCCCAGAACTCCGCGAGCGCCGGGAGTCCCACGATGGGTGCGGCCCAGGGTGATGTCCGGTAGGTGGCGTCGGCGGTGAAGAGCTCGGCGAGGCCGTCTGTTCCGGGCGTGCGCCAGAGTCGTTCGTAGCCGCGGACCCAGGCCTCGGCCGTCGCACGTTGCGTCATGCCACGAGGCTACTCAGTCGGCGCCCGGGACGGCCGGCCGGCTGACCTGCTCCGCGAGTCGCTGCGGGGCCTGGATGCAGTACGAGTCGGTGAGCAGCTCGGTCAGCTCGTCCCAGTCGGTGCGTTCGTCCAGGACCATCCCGACGACATTGGTGCCCCAGCTCGCCTTGAAGTAGTGCGCGCCGAGGTGCTGGAACGCCTCGACCTCGTCGGGTTCGGCGCGGAAGGTGACCCGGATCAGGCCGTCCTCGCCGCCGAACACGTGCGCGACCGTTGCGTCGCGGGTCTTCCAGGCGACTCCTGTCCAGGCGTCGGTCTCGTTGCACTCCGGGAGGCGCTCGAAGATCGCGGCGAGGCGCAGTACGGTCTCGGTCGGGACGGTCGCACGTTCGGTCACGGCAGGAGTCTTGCACCAGCCACTGACACGGTGCCGGACGGGCGGTCAGACGAGTCCGAGCTCCCTGGCGCGCACGCCGGCCTGGAACCGTGACTCGGCGCCGAGGGCGTCCATCAGCTCGGCCACGCGGCGGCGGTAGGTGCGCACGCCGAGACGCAGCGTCCGGGCTGCGGCCTCGTCCTTGACTCCCTGGCTGAGCAGGTCGAGCACCTGGGGTGCGAGCTGGCGGATCTCGGCGATCTGGGTGTCGTAGACGTCGAGCTCGGTGGCTGGTCGCCAGGCGGCGTCGAACAGGGAGGTGACGCCCTGCACCGCTTCGCGCTGGGTGATGATGCTGTAGCTGCGGCGGCCGGCGCTGAGGTCTCCGGCGAGGATGACCAGGCGGCGGTCGAGGATGATCGTCTCGTTGATCTCGTCGGTGGTGATGCGGATGTGGGCGCCGTGCCGGTCGCGGTCTCGCGCCAGCTTCCGGGCGGCCACGGGGTCGAGCAGCAGGACGGACCGGTAGAGCTTGCGGAGCCGGACGTCGCCGGGGCGGCGTTCCCGGACCAGCTCGGCGAACTCGTCGGTCGACTGTGTGGTCGCCCAGGTGGCGAGGTCGTTGGCGGCGCAGGCGACGTCGGTGGCGGCCGTGAACAGGTGCATCGTCCTTTCGAGGAGCTCTTGTTCGCCGTGGACGATCGTGACGGCTTCGCCGGTCTGCATGGGACCGATACTGCCCGGCGCCGCTCCCCCGCGCCACCCCCCTGCGCCCGGGTCGGCAACAAGCTGCCATCGCCGCGGGACCGGGAGTGCAGCGCGTGATGCTGGTCGCATGACAGCTGACACGAACACGATGGGCACGAACACCGGCACCCCGGACGCGGCGGCAGCCGGTACCTGGCAGCTCGGTGACCTCACGATCAACCGCACAGGTTTCGGTGCGATGCGCCTCGTGGGCATGCCCTGGGAGAAGACACCGCGCAGCCGGGACGCGGCGATCGCCGTCCTGCGGCGGGCCGTCGAGCTCGGTGTGAACCACATCGACACCGCGGCGTTCTACTTCGCGCCGCGGCGCTCGGCCAACGAGCTGATCGGCACCGCGCTCCAGCCCTACCCGGACGACCTGGTGATCACGACGAAGGTCGGGCCGGCCCGTTCCCGGGACGGCGGCTTCGAGCCGATGGGCCGCCCCGGCGAGCTCCGCGGGCAGGTGGAGGAGAACATCCGCCAGCTCGGCCGGGACCACCTCGACGTCGTCAACCTGCGCTGGGGCACGAGCATGGCCGGCCAGGGGCGCGAGCCCGAGTCGGTGGCCGAGCACTTCGGGGCGCTCGCGGAGCTGCGCGAGGCCGGCCTGATCCGGCACCTCGGCATCTCCAACATCCTTCCGGAGCAGCTGACCGAGGCGATGGCGATCGCGCCGGTCGTGTGTGTGCAGAACCAGTACGGCCTGACCAGCCGGGAGGACGACGCCCTGGTCGACCTGTGCGGCGAGCTCGGCGTCGCGTTCGTGCCGTTCTTCGCCGTCGGTGCCGCGGTCCCGGGCGCCGCGCTGGCGGGCGGCCCGGACGAGACCGGGCAGGCGGAGGTAGCCGCTGTGGCGCAGGCCCACGGCGTCACCCCCGCGCAGGTCCGCCTGGCGTGGACCCTGCACCGGGGTCCGCACGTGCTGGCGATCCCGGGCACCGGCAGCGTGACGCACCTGGAGGAGAACATCGCCGCGGGTGCCCTGCGGCTGAGCGAGGACGAGCTCGCCCTGCTCGACGGCGTCGTCGCTACCACGAGCTGAGCCGGAGCTGCGGGCCCCGAACCCGCACCCGACCCCGACCTGGTCCCGAGCGCCCGCGCGCGGGTAGCCTGGCCGGCGTGAGAATCGCCGTCACGGGTGCGACCGGCACGCTCGGGAGCCAGGTCGTAGGGATGCTGGCCGATGCCGCGCCGCCTGGCCTGGCCGGGGGCGGCCGAGGGGGCGAACCGGCCGGCGACGGGGGTCCGCACGAGGTGCTGGCGCTCGCCCGCCGGCCTGCCATGGTGCCCGCCGCGGTGTCGGCTGCGATGCCGCCTGCGCCTGGCACCGGTGGGTCCGGCGCAGGCGTCGTCGTCCCGGTGTTCGCCGACTACGACGACGCCGCCTCCCTGCGGCTGGCGCTGCGCGGCGTCGACGTCCTGGTGTTCGTCTCCAGCGACGGTGAGGCGGCCCGGATGCTGGTGCACCACCGGAACGTGGTGGAGGCGGCCGCAGCGAGCGGGGTGGGGCACGTCGTGTACCTGAGCGGCGTGGACGCGGACCTGGCGTCGCCGTTCTGCTACGCCTTCACCAACGGGTACACCGAACAGCTGCTCGCGGGGAGCGGGTGCGGCTTCTCGTTCGCCCGCGCCTCGCTGTTCACGGAGTTCTTCGCGGCGTTCCTGCGGCCGGCGCTCGCGTCGGGCGAGCTGCGCGTGCCGGGCGGGGATGGCCGGGTCTCGCTCGTCTCACGGGCCGACGTCGGACGGTGCCTGGCCGCCCTTGCCCTGCTGCCGCCGTCCGGGCGCCATCATGACCTGACCGGATCGGCGGCGCTGACCCTCCGCGACATGGCGGGCGTGCTCAGCGAGCTGGCGGGGAGCCCGGTGAGGTATGCCGATGTGGCGCCGTCGGTCCTGGCCGAGGAGCTGGCCCGGTCCGGCGAGGACCCCTGGTGGACGTACGCCTACTCCAGCATGTTCGCGTCCGTGCGCGAGGGGCGCTGGGCCGCCGTCTCCGACGAGGTGCTCCGGCTCACCGGCCGGGCCCCGCTGCCCCTCGCGGACGTGGTCCGGCCGCGCGCCTGAGCAGCACTGCCCACGTGCCCGGCACCGCCCGGATGGCGGCACCGCCCGGCTATCGGTACTGCGCCGCGATCGGGCAGTCCATCGGGTCGGCGTAGCCGAGCCCGACGCGGTTGAGGTAGGCGGTGATGATCCCGTACGACTCGAAGAGCCCGGTCTCGGTGTACGGGATGTCGCGCTCGGCGCAGAACGCCTGCACGATCGGGCGGGCGTGCCGCAGGTTGACGCTCGCCATCCGCGGGAAGACGTGGTGCTCGATCTGGTAGTTCAGCCCGCCCATGGCGATGTCGACGAACCAGCCGCCGCGGATGTTGCGGGAGGTGAGCACCTGGCGGCGCAGGAAGTCGATCTTGAGGTCCTTGGGGAGCAGCGGCATGCCCTTGTGGTTCGGTGCGAAGGTCGCGCCCATGTACAGGCCGAACGTCGCGAGCTGCACCGCCATGAAGGCGGCGCCGAGGACGGGGCCGAGGGTGAGGAGGACGATGGTCGGGAACCCGACCAGGCGCAGGCCCAGGAGCCAGGCCTCCGCACCGCGGTGCTTGATGGCCGGCGTCGTGGCGAGGGTCCGGACGGCGTTGGCGTGCAGCACCGGGCCGAACAGCGTGAGAATCGGGAAGAACAGCCAGCCCTGGCGCCGGGTGACCCAGCGCATGAACCCCGTCCGCCCGACCTCCTCGCCCGGCACGAACACGATCACTTCGGTCTCGATGTCGCCGTCCTTGCCGATCACGTTCGGGTTCGCGTGGTGCTTGTTGTGCTTGCGGGCCCACCAGCCGGCGCTGAGCCCGACGACGAGGTTGGCGATGATCCGCGCCGCCCACTCGTTGCGGCGCCCGGAGCGGAAGATCTGCAGGTGCCCGGCGTCATGACCGAGGAAGGCGCCCTGGGTGAACACGACACCGAACAGGACGGCCACCGCGAGCTGCCACCACGTGTCGCCCAAGGTGAGCAGCAGCCAGAACGCGAGCGCCAGGCCGGCCGCGAGGGCGGCGGTGCGGGCGGCGTACCAGCCGACGCGACGTCCCATCAGGCCGGCGGCGGTGGCGCGTTCGGCCAGGTCGAAGTAGTCGTTGGTCTGTTTGTTGCGCGCCGGGTGCGGTCGGCGGGCCGTGGCCGTGCGGGGCGCTGCGTCGATCGTCGTCATGAGCGTCAACTTAGGAACAGGTTTGCCCTGTGCGCGTCCCCCGCGGGAGCCAACCTCACCCCCTACCTGGGTAGCGGGTCGTCGTCCTGGGCGACGGGGAGGGTGGCGGTGAGCTCGAAGCCGCCGTCGGGTGTGGGGCCGGCGGAGACGGTCCCGCCGAGGGCGTGGGCGCGTTCGCGGATGCCGGCCAGGCCGAGCCGGGCGCCGGGTGTGGGCTCGTCGCTGCGTTCGGGGGCGGTGTTGGTGACGTGGACCCGGAGGTCGTGTCCGTCGTTCGCGGCGGACACGACGACGGCGACGGCGGACCCCGGGGCGTGCCGCAGGGCGTTGCTCAGTGCCTCCTGGACGAGCCGGAATGCGGTGAGCCCGACGACGTCGGGTACGTCGGTGTCGGTGCCGGTGTAGCTGATCTCGGCGCCGGAGGCGCGGGTGGACTCGACGAGGTCGGCGACGTCGGGCAGGCCGGGCAGCGGTGCGGTGGGTGCGGTGTCGTGGCCGCGCAGGATGCCGAGCAGGCCGCGCATCTCCCCCAGCGCGCGGCGGGAGGAGGCGGCGATCTCCTCGAACTCCTGCTGGATCGCCTCGTCGAGCCCGGGCTGGCGGTAGCGCGCGGTCGAGGCCTGGACGGTGATGACCGACATGCTGTGCGCGACGACGTCGTGCAGCTCGCGGGCGATCCTGTTGCGTTCCTCGAGCTCGCGGCGGCGGGTCGTCTCGGCGGCGCTGAGCCGTTCGGCCTGCTCCATGCGGACGACGCTCAGGTTCCACAGCCGCACGAGGACCCCGACCAGGGCGATGCCGCCGCTCAGGGAGACCAGCACGACGCCGTTGGCGACGGCGGTCTCGCTCGCGGCGTGGGTGATGACCGCGGGGGCCAGGACCGTCAGCATCGCCCCTGCCGACCAGAGGGACGCCGCCCAGTACCAGGAGTGTCGCAGCGCGAGGACGAACACCGTGAGGCAGTGCGCGAGCAGGACGGTGACGGGCCACGGCCAGGGCCAGGCTGCCGCGGCGCCGGCGGTGACGATCATCAGGCCCAGGGCTCCGACTACGGATGCCCCGAGCCCCGCCCAGGGCCAGCGCACCGCCAGGATCGGGGCGGCGCAGTGCACCAGCGTGAGCGCCATGGCCGCCGCCGGGTGCGTGCCGTACACGGACGCGGTCACCGGCCACCCGATCGCGACGAGCGCGACGGAGATGATCGAGACCAGCGTCCACAGCCACACGACCTCGCGCCGGGCGATCGAGGCCGTGGTGACGTCCAACCGGGTCAGGGCGCGCAGCCCCGGGGACATGCGCCGCGGGCGCCGCGTGCCGGGTGCGGCCGCGGCGCGCTCTTCAGGGGCCGCATCAGGTGGGTGGTCCATTCCCCGCAGATTATGCCGTCGGGCGGGTGGGCCGCGTCACCCGGCAGAGGGAACCGCCGTCATACTTTCGGGGCTCGGTTACCTTGGTCCCATGCCGCCAGCTCCCGACGCCCCTGCGCACGACGTGCCCGGGCACGACGCCCCTGGACGCGCGATCCGCGTGCTGATCGTCGACGACCAGTCGATGATCCGCGCCGGGTTCGCCGCGCTCCTGAACGCCCACGAGGGGATCACGGTGGTCGGCACCACGGACGACGGCGTGGGGATCTCCGACGCGGTCCGCCGCATGCAGCCCGACGTCGTGCTGATGGACATCCGCATGCCGAAGGTCAACGGGCTGGACGCGACCCGCACGATCATGGGAATGCCCGGCACCCCGCCGAAGGTGATCATGCTGACCACGTTCGACGCCGACGAGTACGTCTTCTCGGCGCTGCGCGCGGGCGCGAGCGGGTTCCTGCTGAAGGACTCGCCCCCCGAGGAGCTGACCCAGGCCGTCCGCGTGGTGGCCGCCGGCGAGGCGCTGCTGTCGCCGAAGATCACCCGCGCGCTCATCGCCGACTACGCGGCGCGCCCGACGCTGCCCGTCTCGCCGTCCGCCACGCTGTCCGCGCTGACCGACCGCGAGCTCGACGTCATGAAGCTCGTCGCCGCCGGGCGGTCCAACGCCGAGATCGCCACCGAGCTGCACCTCGCCGAGCAGACGGTCAAGACGCACGTCTCGCGCATCCTGAACAAGCTCGACCTGCGCGACCGGACCCAGATGGTGGTCTGCGCCTACGAGTCGGGCCTGGTGCGCGCCGGCCGCTGACACGTCAAGGGTCCTAGGCGCTGACGTACCGCGCCAGGTGCTCGCCCGTCAGCGTCGGGCGCCCCGCCCGGGCCTGGGCCACCAGCTCGGCCGGCGTGCCCTCGAAGACGACCCGGCCGCCGTCGCGCCCCGCGCCGGGACCGAGGTCGACTATCCAGTCCGCGTGCGCCATGACCGCCTGGTGGTGCTCGATGACGATCACCGACTTGCCCGACTCGACGAGCCGGTCGAGCAGGGCGAGCAGGTTCTCGACGTCCGCCAGGTGCAGGCCGGTCGTGGGCTCGTCGAGGACGTAGATCCCGCCGTCCTGCGCCATCTCGACGGCGAGCTTGAGGCGCTGCCGCTCGCCCCCGGACAGCGTCGTCAGCGGCTGGCCGATGCCGAGGTAGCCGAGCCCGACGTCCGACAGCCGCTGCAGGATCTTGTGCGCCGCCGGGACCGGTGCCGGCCCGTCCTTGGCGAAGAACGCCGCCGCCTCGGTGACCGGCATCGCGAGCACCTCGCTGATGTCCTTGCCGCGCTTCTCACCGTCGCCGCTCGCACCGTCCCCGCCCGCCGAGTCCCCGCCCAGCGTGTACACCAGCGCCGAGGCGTCGAACCGCTTGCCGCCGCAGTCCTCGCACGTGGTGGAGACGGTGTCCATGAACCCGAGCTCGGTGTAGATCACGCCGGCGCCCTTGCAGGTGGGGCACGCGCCCTCGGAGTTGGCGCTGAACAGCGCCGGCTTGACGCCGTTGGCCTTCGCGAACGCCTTGCGGATCGGGTCGAGCAGGCCCGTGTACGTGGCCGGGTTGGACCGGCGCGAGCCCTTGATGGCGCCCTGGTCGACGGCGACCACGCCCGCCTCGGCCGGGATCGACCCGTGGATCAGCGAGCTCTTGCCCGAGCCCGCCACACCGGTGACGACGGTCAGCACGCCGAGGGGCACGTCGACGTCGACGTCCTGCAGGTTGTGCGTGCTCGCCCCGCGGATCTGCAGCGTGGCCGACGCCGCCCGCACCGTCTCCTTGAGCTTCGCGCGGTACCCGAGGTGCCGGCCCGTGAGGGTGCCGCTGGACCGCAGGCCCTCGACGGTGCCCTCGAACTGCACGGTGCCGCCCGCCGACCCGGCCCCGGGACCGAGGTCGACCACGTGGTCCGCGATGACGATGGCCTCCGGCTTGTGCTCGACGACGAGCACCGTGTTGCCCTTGTCCCGCAGCTCGACCAGCAGCCTGTTCATGCGCTGGATGTCGTGGGGGTGCAGGCCGATCGTCGGCTCGTCGAACACGTAGGTGACGTCCGTGAGCGCGGAGCCCAGGTGCCGGATCAGCTTGGTGCGCTGCGCCTCTCCCCCGGACAGCGTGCCCGACGACCGGTCCAGCGACAGGTAGCCCAGCCCGATCTCCACGAACTTGTCGAGCTGGTGGCCCAGGTTCGCCAGCAGCGGCCCGGCGCCCGGCGCGTCCAGGCCGCGGACCCAGGCCGCCAGGTCGCTGATCTGCATGGCGCACGCGTCAGCGATGCTGATGCCGTCGATCTTGGACGACCTCGCGGCAGCGGCCAGCCGGGTCCCGTCGCACTCGGGGCAGGTCACGAACGTGACCGCCTGCTCCACCCACGCCCGGATGTGGGGCTGGAGCGCCTCGACGTCCTTGCTCAGCATCGACTTACGGATCTTGGGGACCAGGCCCTCATAGGTGATGTTGATGCCCTTGGCCTTGATCTTGGTGGGCTCCTTGTACAGGAAGTCGTGCCGCTCGGTCTCCGTGTACTCGCCCACGGGCTTGTCCGGGTCCAGGAACCCCGACTCGCTGTAGGTGGCCACCATCCACCCGTCGGCGGTGTAGCCCGGGATCTTGATGGCGCCGTCGTTGAGGGACAACGAGTCGTCGAAGAACTTCGTCAGGTCGAGGTCGGACACCTGGCCGCGCCCCTCGCACCGCGGGCACATGCCGCCGTGGTAGACGGCGTTGCGCACCACCTGCTTCTCGCCCGTGACCGACGTCATCACCCCGCTCGCCTTGCGCGCCGGGACGTTGAACGAGAACGCGATCGCCGGCCCCACCTGCGGCTGCCCGAGGCGGCTGAACAGGATGCGCAGCAGCGCGTTGGTGTCGGTGACGGTGCCCAGCGTGGAACGCGGGTTGGCACCGAGGCGCTCCTGGTCGACGACGATCGCCGTCGTCAGCCCGTCGAGCTGGTCCACCTCCGGGCGGTCCAGCGACGGCATGAAGCCCTGCACGAACGCGCTGTACGTCTCGTTGATCATCCGCTGCGACTCCGCGGCGATCGTCGCGAACACCAGCGAGCTCTTCCCCGAGCCGGACACGCCGGTGAACACGGTCAGCCGGCGCTTCGGGATCTCGAGGCTGATGTCCTTGAGGTTGTTCACCCGGGCGCCCTGCACGCGGATCAGGTCGTGGGTGTCGGCGGGGTGGGTGTCCATGACGGCAACGGTAGGCCCGGATCCGGGTTCCATCTTCTGCTCCTCGTTCGCATCGGCGGCAGCCGCGTACACACGCGCCGTCAACCCTGGGATACACATGGCGGGGTGGTCGTGCGGTTCAGAGCTGCTTGATGCGGACCGTGTTGCCCGCGGGGTCGCGGAACGCGCAGTCGCGGAAGCCGTAGGGCTGGTCGACCGGTTCCTGCATGACCTCGGCGCCGCTGGCCTGCACCCGCTCGAACGCCGCGTCCAGGTCCTTGGTCCCCAGGATGACGGCGGCGTAGGTGCCCTTCGCCATCATCTCGGCGACCATCTTGCGCTCCTCGTCGGTGACGCCGGGGTCGACGGCGGCCGGCGTCAGGACGATGGAGGTGTCGGGCTGCCCGGCCGGGCCGACGGTGATCCAGCGCATGGTGCCCTGGCCCACGTCGAGCTGGACCTCGAAGCCGAGCGCGTCGCGGTAGAACGCGAGGGACGCCTCCGGGTCGGTGTGCGGGAGGAAGGTCTGGTGGATGGTGAGGTCGGTCGGTGTGCTCGTGTCTGTGCTCATGGCTGCCACGCTAGGTCCCGGCCCGCAGCGGCGCTTCTCGATTCCTGACCGGTCTGGTGACCTGCTTGGCGATGCACGCAGGGAGCCCCGCGGTGTCGATCGCGTCCGCGGCCGCGAGCGGGTCGTTCCGGTACACGCTGGGCGGCACACCCACCAGCTCGGTGAACCGGGTGCTGAACGTACCCAGCGACGAGCAGCCGACGGCGAAGCACACCTCGGTCACGCTCAGGTCGCCGCGGCGCAGCAGCATCATGGCGCGCTCGATGCGCCGCGTCATCAGGTAGCTGTACGGCGACTCACCGTAGGCGGCCTTGAACTGACGCGACAGGTGCCCGGCCGACATGTGCACCCCGGCGGCGAGCGCCGCGACGTCGAGCGGCTGGGTGTAGTCGCGGTCCATGCGGTCGCGGACGCGGCGGAGCAGGGCGAGGTCGCGCAGGTGGTCGGGATCGGCGGCGTTGCTGGTCACGTGGACGATCGTGCCACGTTGGTGATGGGGCTGTCTTCGTGGTGGGCCCTTCAGTCCTCCTGGTAGAAGTCCTCGGTGAGGATCAGCTCGGAGCCGTCGTACCCGTGCACCACGAGGTGGTCGGTCTCGAAGGTCACGTCGATCTCCTCGGCGGTGTCGTGCTCGAGGTCGGTGAAGGGGCTGGCGACGTAGCTGATCCGTGGGCCGAGGTCCGGGTCCTTGCGGGCGACCCACAGGACCCCGCCCGGCGTCCCGTCGTCGCGCAGCTGGACGCACAGCGGCGCCGAGTCGGCGCCCGGGTCGCACACCTCCTGGACGAGGCGTGGCCGCAGGTGGTCGGCGACGACGGACCAGATGCCGGCGCCGGCCAGGGCGAGCACCGCACCGGTCAGGGCACCCACGAGGAAGCGTTTCACGCGCCAGACCCTAGCGGGATCACGCGATCGGCGATATGTGCCCCCACCAGCCAGGATCCATGACCAGAACCGGGAACAAACCGGACCGATTCGTCCGTTCTACCGGGTGGAATGAGTATCTGACCGACGTCTTGAGCCGTAGGGCCCCACCTGGCGCCCTGTGCCCGACGTCGTGGTTCGCTCCGGTCCGTGATCCCGGTCCAGCGCCCTTTCAGGGCGTTCCCGGCGATCCTGGATCGGCTCGCGCGATGCTGCTCACCCGGCCCCCTACGAATGGAGGACCACGTGACGACAACAGCTCCCCTGCCCTGGCTGCGCCAGGTTCCCGGCTTCTCCGGCGACTCCGCCCGCCGCACTCGTGACCGTGCGCCCGGCCCGTTGCTGATCGTCGTGGGCGGTGTCCCCGGCGCAGGCAAGAGCACCTTGCTGGCCCGGGTCGCCGACGACGTCCCCGGCGCCGTCGTGCTCGACCCCGACCGCTACCGGCGCGGCATCGCCAGGCGGCTGCCGTCCTGGGCGCCGTACGCCACGTACCGCTGGGCGGTGCACACGCTGCACGCCGTCGCCACCCTGGTGAGCCTGCTGCGGGGGCCGCGCTCGGACGCCCCGCTCCTGGTGCACGACACCGCGACCCGCGAGCGCCGGCGGGAGGCCCTGGGCCTGCTGGCTCGGCTGCGGGGCTGGGACCCGGTGCTGGTCGCGGTCGACGTGTCGCTGGCCGAGGCGCTGGACGGGCAGCTCGACCGTGGTCGCGTCGTGCGGCCGGAGGGGTTCGTGCGGCACTGGGAGCGGTGGACGGCGCAGCGCTCGGCGCTCGCGGTGGTGGACGGCGGGCCGCGTGGCCCGTGGTCGGGTGTCTACCTGATGGCGCGGTGTGACGCGTTCCGGCAGGTGCGTGAGCTGGCCAGGCGCCGGGCGGTCGTGCTCGCGAAGGGCAGGCTCGAGACGGCGCGCGAGCAGGCCCGTGCCGCCGAGCGGCCGTACGCGGCCTGAACGCTCAGAGGCCCTCGACCAGCGCGTCCCGCAGCGGCTCGGGCAGGTCCGGCGGGACGTCCGGGACGACGGCGAGGGCGTGCAGGGCGCGGCTGTAGTAGTTGCGCGCGGCGGCCGCGAGCACGACGTCGACGATCTGCCGGTCGGTGAGCCCGAGCTCGCGCAGCCGCAGGCTGTCCGCCTCGGTCATCGCCGACGAGTCGCCGCTGAGCCGCTCGGCGACCTCCATCGCCGCCACCTCCAGCTCCGTGAGGCCGGCGGTGCGGAAGTCCCGGGCGATCCGCTCGAGCTGCGCGTCGTCGAACAGGGCACGGGACTTGCGCCCGTGCGCGAGCCGGCAGGCCCGCGACCCGATGGCGCCGGCGGCGGCGAGGGTCACCAGCTCGTACAGCCGTAGGCCCAGGCTCGGCACGACGGCACGCACCAGCGACTCGAACGCGTGCTGCGCCTCGGGGTTGGTGGCCATTGCGCGGGTGTGGCTGGGCACGTACCCGAGCGACTCCTGGTCGCCCGCGTACAGCTCGGCCCAGGCTCCCGTCGCCTCGGCCGGCTCCGGCGTCCTGATGATCGTCATGTTCGCAGCGTCCCACCGCCGTCGTCGGCCGGACAGGAGAGCAGCGGGTGACATCCCGGGCCGTGCCCGGGATGTCCCGGGACGGACCTGGGTTGCCTAGCGCCAGCCGAGTGCGGGCGCGACGTGCCCCAGGATGTTCTCGATGACGTGCGCGTTGTAGTCGACGCCGAGCTGGTTGGGCACTGTCAGCAGCAGGGTGTCGGCGGCCTGGACCGCTTCGTCCTCGCGCAGGTCCTCGGCGAGCTGGTCGGGTTCGCCCGCATAGGTCTTGCCGAAGCGGGCGGGCCCGGTGTCGAGGTGGCCGACCTGGTCCTCGCTGTAGACCTCCATGCCGAAGTACTGGCGGTCGCGCTGGTCGGTGATGGGGAAGATGCTGCGGCTGACGGACACGCGTGGTTCGAACTCGTGCCCGGCTTCGGCCCAGGCGTCGCGGAACCGCTGGATCTGCTCGGCCTGCAGCCGGTGGAACGGCACCCCGGTGTCCTCGGTGAGCAGCGTGGACGACATGAGGTTCATGCCCTGCGCCGCCGTCCACTCGGCGGTGGCGCGGGAGCCGGCGCCCCACCAGATGCGGCGGCGCAGCCCGTCGGAGTGCGGCTCGATCCGCAGCAGTCCCGGCGGGTTGGGGAACATGGGGCGCGGGCTCGGCTCGGCGAACCCCTCGCCGTCGAGCAGCTGCAGGAAGCGGGCGGTGTGCTCGCGGGCCAGGTCGGCGGCGCCGGCGTCCTTCGGTGCGGGCTCGTAGCCGAAGTGCCGGTAGCCCTCGATGACCTGCTCGGGTGACCCGCGGCTGATGCCGAGCTGTAGCCGTCCGCCGGAGATGAGGTCGGCCGCACCGGCGTCCTCCGCCATGTACAGCGGGTTCTCGTAACGCATGTCGATGACGCCGGTGCCGATCTCGATGCGGCTGGTGCGCGCCCCGATCGCCGCGAGCAGCGGGAACGGCGAGGCGAGCTGGCGCGCGAAGTGGTGCACGCGGAAGTAGGCGCCGTCGGCCCCCAGCTCCTCGGCGGCCACGGCGAGGTCGATCGACTGCAGCAGCGCGTCCGACGCCGAGCGGGTGCCCGACTGCGGATGCGGCGTCCAGTGACCGAAGGACAGGAACCCGATCTTCTTCACGCTGACCTCAACTCTCCGGGGGCGGGTGCCCCGTCCCGGTACCGCAGGACCGTTCCCGAACCGTTATCGGCGGGCGGGCATCGTTTTGCGGTTCCCGTGCGTCTCTACCAGTGTGAACAACAACTTCCCCGACCGCACGAACATCAACGACCGTACCCAGCCGGAGCCCGTCCGCTGGTGGATCCCTCTCGTCGCCTCCACCGGCGCGCTCCTCGTCCTCGTGCTCGGCACCGCGGCGGTGGTCAGCAACATCGTGAACGCCGCCATCGGCAGCATGGGCTGACCCGGCCGGGCGCCTCGATCACGGCCCGGGCGGACACGTCGCCGAAGCAGGCTCTCACGCCTGCTTGCGCACCGCGTCCGCCACGGCCTCGGCGACCCGGTGGTCGAACACGCCGGGGATGATGTAGGCGCTGTTCAGCTCGTCCGGGCCGACGACCTCCGCGATCGCCACGGCGGCCACCCGCAGCAGCTCCGTGGTGATGTCCGTGGCGCCCGTGTCCAGCAGGCCCCGGAACAGGCCCGGGAACGCCAGCACGTTGTTGATCTGGTTCGGGTAGTCGCTGCGGCCCGTGGCCACCACGGCCGCGGTCTCGGCGGCCTCGAGCGGGTCCACCTCCGGCGTCGGGTTGGCCAGGGCGAACACCACCGCGCCGTCGGCCATCTGCGCCACGTCCGCGCCCGACAGGATGCCGCCCGCCGAGACCCCGACGAACACGTCGGCGCCCTTCAGGCCCTCCTGGAGCGTGCCGGAGAACCCGTCCACGTTCGTGTTGTCCACGATCCAGCGCCGGTGCGGGTCCTCGGTCACCACCCCGGGGTGCAGGGCGCCGTCGCGCCCGAACGCCACGATGTGCCGCGCCCCCTGCGCCTTGAGCAGCCGGATGATCGCGTTGCCCGCCGCGCCGACGCCGGACACGACGATCCGCACGTCCTCGAGCTTCTTGTCGACCACCTTGAGCGCGTTGACCAGCGCCGCCAGCACCACGATCGCCGTGCCGTGCTGGTCGTCGTGGAACACGGGGATGTCCAGCTCCTCACGCAGCCGCGCCTCGATCTCGAAGCAGCGCGGCGCCGCGATGTCCTCCAGGTTCACGCCCCCGTACACGGGCGCGAGCGCCTTGACGATCCGCACGATCTCGTCGGTGTCGGTCGTGTCCAGGCACACCGGCCAGGCGTCCACCCCGCCGAACTCCTTGAACAGCGCCGCCTTGCCCTCCATGACCGGCAGCGCCGCGGCCGGGCCGATGTCGCCCAGGCCGAGCACCGCGGTGCCGTCGGTGACCACGGCCACCGTGTTCCGCTTGATCGTCAGCCGGCGCGCGTCGGCCGGGTTGTCCGCGATGGCCAGGCAGACCCGGGCCACCCCCGGCGTGTACGCGCGCGAGAGGTCACGGCGTGTCTTGAGCGGCACCTTGTTCGTGACCTCGATCTTGCCGCCCAGGTGCATCAGGAACGTCGAGTCGCTCGACTTGAGCACCTCCGCGCCCTCGATCGCGTTCACCGCCGCCACGACGCGCTCGCCGTGCTCCGCGTCGATCGTGTCGCACGTGACGTCCACGACCAGGCCGTGCGACGTCGAGTGCGCGATGTCGACGCCCATGACCGCCGCCCCGGCGTCGGCTACCGCGGCTACCACCGTGCTCGTGGCGCGCTGCGAGGCGGCCACCTCCACGCGCAGGGTGATGGTGTAGCTCGGGCTGGGCAGCGACATCGCGGTTCTCCTTGGTTGCGCGCGCGGGAGTCCGCGCACGAAGAGATATTCCTACCCGTGCGACGTGACGTGCGCCACACGAGCCCGCGATGCGGACGAGACCACCGTCCCGGCCACGGAAGATGGTGCCGTGAACATCGCCCCCGACTCCCCTGCTCGCGACGACGTCCGCCGGCTGCTGGACGAGCACCTCGCCGACATGTTCGCCACCTCTCCGGCCGAGAGCGTGCACGCACTGGACCACTCGGCGCTGCTCGCGCCGTCGGTCACCTTCTGGACCGCGCGGGACGACGACGGCACGCTGCTCGGCTGCGGCGCGCTGAGCGAGCTCGAACCCGGTGCTGAGACGCGCGAGGGCGAGATCAAGTCCATGCGCACTGCCGGCCAGGCCCGCGGCCGGGGCGTGGCCTCGGAGCTGCTGATGGTGGTCCTGACCGAGGCGAAGCGACGCGAGTACGCGCGAGTGAGCCTGGAGACCGGGTCACAGGACTTCTTCGCGCCAGCCCGCCGCCTGTACGCCCGGCACGGGTTCGCCGAGTGCGGGCCGTTCGGGAGCTACACCCCGGACCCGAACAGCGTGTTCATGACCCTGGACCTGACGGCACACCAGCCTGTCGCGCCGTCGACTCCCCACCCGGCCCAGCACCCGGCCCGGCTTCCGGCGGATCAGGCCGCCGCAGGCGGCCCCGCAGACTCCTGATCCGCCCCTCGTCCAGCCCCGCGTACCGCAGGTAGGCGGCCGCATCCAGGTCGGCGAGCCACCCCAGGAGCGCCGCGCGGCGCTCGCGGACGCGCTCGTCCATCTGCGATGCGGTCCACGTCTCGCCGGGGTGCTGCACCCAGGCCCGCTGCTCGACGTCGTAGGCGATGCCGCCGCGGTGGGTGGTGCCGCGGAACGCCTGCTCGTAGTCGTCGGCGATCGCCCGGTGCTCCACGCCGGTCAGCGCAAGCAGGATCGCCGTGATCATCCCCGTGCGGTCGCGGCCGGCCGAGCAGTGCACCAGCACCGCGCCCGGGGCGTCCGCGAGCGCCCGGAAGGCGGCGCCGAACAGGTGCGGGTACATGGCGGTGTTGGGTGCGTAGGAGCGAGGGTGGTCCAGCCAGGGTCCGCAGGTCTCCAGGAAGTGGGGGTCGCCGGGGTCCTCGGTGGGGGTGTAGCGGGTGACGATCTCGCCGGGGCGGACGGCGTCGGGCAGGTGGTCGTGGGCCTGGGCGATCTCGGCGGCGTTGCGCAGGTCGACGACGGTGGTGAGCCCCGCCTCGAGCGCTTCGGCCCACCCGGTGGGGGTGATCGGCTCGGGGGCGCCGGAGCGCCAGATCTGGCCGGGCGCGGTGGTGCCGCCGTCGTCGAGCGGGAGGCCGCCGAGGTCGCGGAGGTTGACGGCGCCGTCCCAGGTCTGGGGGTGCACTGGGTTGCTCATGCTCGGCATCGTGGTTCGGGTCCAGGGGCAGGTCAACGGGGAGAACTGCCCCTGGACGCCGCAGCCGGCACGAGCGGGGAGCGGTCGCGCCGGACCCGGCCCGGTCAGGCCGCCTGCGCGGCCTCGGTGAGGTCCGCGACCACCACGAGGTAGTTGTCGGGCGCCCCGGCCGCCTCGACGGCCTCCGCCACCCGCTGCGTGACGTCGTCCGGCTCACCCGGCCCGGTCAGCAGCCGCACCAGCTGGCCGGGCTCGAGGACCGCGTGGACACCGTCGGCAGTCAGGACGAGCCGGTCCCCCGGCCGCAGCTCGACCGCGAACACGTCCGGCTCGGCCCACTCAGGATCGCCGCCGAACGCCCGGTTCAGCAGGGCACGATCGGGGTGCGACCGGGCCTCCTCCTGCGTGAGCCGACCCTCCTCGACCAGCGCCGCGGCCACCGTGTGGTCCCGGGTGAGCGGCTCGGCCTCGCCGTCCCGCACGAGCCACGCACGCGTGTCACCGATGTGCACAACCCGCCCCTGGTCGCCGTCGAGCAGGACCGCCGTCAGCGTCGTGCCGGCGTGCTCAGCGGTCTCGGCCCTGGTCCGGGCAGCCTCGGCGGCGCGCTGCACCGCATTCGGCAGCCCGACGTCGGACACACCCTGGGCGAACGTGTGGAGCGCGACCGACGCGACCTGGTCGTCCCCGAAACCGTCAGCGACGGCGATCAGCCCCGGCCGGACGAGGCAGGCGTCGTTCATCGTGTCCCGGCTGCCGATGCCTTTGCGCGCTGCGGCGCTCGCGGTCAGTGTCGTTCTGGTGCGTGACATGGTGCTCTCCCTCGTACGGAGCTGGACGAGGAGCTCGGACACGATCGCGCGGCGTGAGGCCGTGTCGGCCTCGACCTGCCGCCAGTACGCCTGAACGGCGTCAGCCGCGCTGCCCGACGGCGCCGAAGCGACCTCGCGGATCCGCGCGAGCGGCATCCCGATCAGGCGCAGCCTCGCGACCAGGCGGGCACGGTCGAGCTGCTCGGGCGTGTACCAGCGATACCCGTTGAACGGGTCCACACGGCTGGGCGCGAGCAGGCCGAGCTCGTCGTACAGGCGCAACGCCTTCGGCGTCAGACCGGACATGCGGGCGAACTCGCCGATGCTCAGCTGCTCCACGGGACCATCCTCGTCCCCGGCGACGGTCGCCGGTGCAAGGAGGCTGACGCTTCCCCCAGGGGCAAGGTCAAGCAGCGGAGACGCCGTTGCGTATAAGCAACAACATCCCGCAACACATGCCAAACATGAACAACCCTGCGAGCCCTGGGAGGCTCTTTTCCCGCCCCGAGGAGTCTCCATGACCGTCACGACCATGACCGCCGCACACCACCAGGTGATTGCAACCCTGCTCAGCTCTCCACGGCTCGCCCCGTACCTGCGGGCTTCTGAGGGGAACCTGCGAGCAGCATTGAGGCTGTATCAGTGGAACGTTGAGATGTCTTCCGCGGTCTACAAGATGCTCCACCTGCTGGAGGTCTTCATCCGCAACGCCATGGATGCCGAGCTACGAGTCTGGAACTCGACACAGATCAACCCGAGCACCGGACACCCGCACGCACCGGACTGGCTCCTCGACCCTTCACACCTGGTCGAGCGCATCGTGCGTCGCGACGAGATTGCCAAGGCCACCCGCCGCGCAAAGCTCGCCGCGAAGGACTCCGGTACCGGACCACGCCCTGTCACTCACGACGACATCCTGGCGCAGATGATGTTCGGCACGTGGAGGTTCCTCCTACCGAGCAAGGACCCCGGTCGACAGTTTCTCTGGCGTGAGGCGATCTCGCTCGCGTTCCCTCACCTGAAGCGGCCGGTCTCGGACCTGGTACGTGACCTCGACGGCCTCTACCGGCTTCGGAACCGAATCGCGCACCTCGAGCCGCTGCTGCCGGGCGGTGCCGTCGTCAAGGGGCATCTGAAGGCCGCACGTCGAGTCCTCGAAGCCGTTGAGCCCACCGCGGAACAATGGCTGGTGTCCCACCAGGCCCTGTCGACAGTTATCGCCGAGATGCCTGGACAAGCCCCAGAAATGCCTGAGGGCCCCCTCAGTGAAAACTGATAGGGCCCCGGCCGAACTATAACCGGGAGACCTGCCCCGGCTTTCGTGTGCCAGCCTAGACCACTCGCACGAGCAGTGCCACCGCACGAGCCACGCGTCCTACCTCCGTCGCGGTACCGGCACCCGGTCCAGGTCGGACGCCACGGTGAGCTCGCCGTCGAACACCGTGCGTGCCTCCTTCTCGAACTCCGTCGGGTCGGTGTACCGCTGCGAGAAGTGGGTCAGCACGAGGCTGCGCACCCCGCACCGCGCGGCCACGGTCGCGGCCTGCAGAGCGGTCAGGTGCCCGTGGTCGCGGGCCAGGTCCCGGTCGCGGTCCAGGTACGTCGACTCGATGACGAGCAGGTCGACGCCGTCCGCCAGGCGCTCCACCGCGGCGCACATCCGGGTGTCCATGACGAACGCGAACGACTGCCCCGGGCGGGGGTCGCTGACGTCCTCGACCCGGACCGTGCCGTGCGGGGTGCTCAGCGTTCCCTCCTGAGCCAGCCGTCCGACGTCGGGCCCGGCGATGCCGGCGGCCGCCAGCCGGTCGGGGTCCATCCGCCGGCCGTCGGGCTCGTCGAGCCGGTACCCGTACGCCTCCAGGGAGTGGTCCAGCCGGGCCGCGCTCAAGGTCGCCGGGCCGTGCAGCTCGCCCGGCACGCGCGGCACGACGCCGTCCCTGGTCAGGCCCTGCAGCGCGAGGCGCTCCTGGTGGTAGTACGAGGTGGAGTCGCACAGCGCCTCGACCCAGCGCCGGCCGGACGCCGGGAACGTCACCGGCACCGTGTGCGGCACGGCGTCCAGGCTGATGCGCTGCACGACGCCGGCCAGGCCGAGGCTGTGGTCGCCGTGCAGGTGCGTGATCGCGATCCGCGTCAGGGCCGTCGCGGAGATCCCGGCGTACAGCATCTGGCGCTGGGTGCCCTCGCCGGGGTCGAACAGGATGACCTCGTCGTCCCAGAACAGGGCGTAGCCGTTGTGGTTGCGTGTCCGCGTGGGAACCTGGCTGGCGGTACCGAGGGCAACGAGCTCGCGGCTCGCGACGCGGTGGTGGGCAGGGCGCTGGAACACGCTCGCATTGTGTCCCGAAGGCGCCGGAACCGACACGCGAAATCCGCCGTGCGCCGGCGGTACAAATTTTCCGAGAGATCACCCGCAGCCGGGCAACATGTTCAGCGGGTCGCAGCCGTACTTCGCCTGCGCCAGCACCAGCGCCGCCCAGGCGAAGCCGAGCACCATGGCCGCGCCCACGAGAATATTGAGCACCGGAAAGGTGCCGTCCTGCAGGACGGGCGCGAGCGCCAGAGCCGCTCCGGCAAGCAGGCAGCCCAGTGTCACAATGGTGATCGGGCTGGTCAGAGAGCCCGAGGCGGACGGCTCGGGCCACCCGAACCGATCCCCCAGGACGACCAGTGCGATGTACGGAAGTGCGAATCCCAGCGCCGCGATCGCGCGCCAGTCCATGACCGAGAGCTTCGACAGCACTGTGACCTCCCCTTTTGACCCACCCCAGACGGTGGCCAAACACCCACTGCAAGTGTTAGTAATCAGGGGGCGGTCCGCTATCTTTGGTAGTGATTTTCACAGAATCCGACATATTCGTACTATCTCCACTTTCAAGACTCTCGCACTGATGGCACCCTGTGGCGCGTCGTAGCGCTACCGGCGGCACGGCTGTCGAGAAAGGACGCGCATGGCGAGGGATGAACGCGTGGGCAAGCCCGCGTACGCAGCGGTGTCGACCCGGATCACCGGTGTCAAGGTGGAGAGCGCGCGCCTGCGAGAGATTGCTGTTGTGCGCCTCGACGAGCGCGGCGCCGTCGTCGACGAGTGGTCGGCGGTGCTGCACCCCGACGGCGCGTGGATCGCGCTCGCCGACGTCGCCTCCACTCTTCGCGAGCGCCTGTCGCAGATGGCGATAGTGACGCACAACGGCCGGCTCGGCATCGAGGTGCTGCGTGCGGAGCTGGCCCACCTGGGGTGGCAGCTGCCCGCGTTCGCCCAGACGACGACCATCGACGCGAGCTACCACTACCTGCCGGGGCTGGCGCACCGGCGCCTGTCGGACTGCTGCACCGCCGCAGGGGTCCCGTTCGAGGGCGGCGGCATCCCGCCGCACACCAGCCCGGTGAACGAGGCGCGCGCCACCGCCGGCCTGCTGTCCCGGTTCCTGCAGAGCGTGGGCGGGGTGCCGGACCTGCCCGAGCTGTTGCAGGTCACCCTGCGCGCCTGGGTCTACCCCTGGCCCGCGGGGCCCAGCCGGGTGGCCGAGGCTCCGCGCCCCTGGCCGGGCCGCCGCGGTCCGGGCATCCTGACGATGCTCGCCGGGCAGCCGCTCGCCGACGCGATATCCGCCGTCGCGGACGTCCACACCCACGGCTACCTGGCGCTCATCGCCGAGACGCTCCACGACGGGCGGCTCACACCCGAGACGGCCGGGGGGCTGGCCGACGCCGAGCCGCTCTACCGGCTCACGCGCCAGGCCGCGGCCGGCATCCGCAGGAAGTTCTTCGACGCGCTCGTGCGCCAGGCGATCGAGGCCGACCGCTACCACCTGGAGGCCCGGCAGGAGCTGTGGCGCGTCGCGGACACGCTCGGCTGCCCGCGGGACGCCGTGATCGAGCCGATCGTCGAGGCGACGCCGGTGGAGTTCCCCAAGCTGGTCGACGAGTCCGGCGCGAAGAAGCCCACGGACGGCCGCAGCGTGGCCACCCCCGCGCAGATGCGCGCCTGGGCCATCGCCAACGGGTTCGACGTCGAGGGCTACATCCGGCTGCCGTGGTCGATCGTGCGGGCCTTCGAGGAGGCGCACGCCGAACCGGTGGACCGGACGGCGCGCCCGGCCGCGCAGGACCTGTCGGTGCCCGACCAGGCCGTGCGCGACGAGCCGCTGCACGACCCCTCGGTGCGCAACCCGCCCGCACGGGACGCCCGGCACGCGGCTGCCGAGCTGCGGCCCATCCTGCGGCCGACTCGGTCGGACCGGCGCCACGGCGGCGAGCCCGACCCGGACGAGGGCGTACCGCAGCTCGAGTTCGACCGCCTGGAGACCCCGCCGATCGGCAACCCAGTGGTCTGACTCGCGTTCAGCACAGCACCTTCTGCCAGATGCGTCATCGGTCTGGCAGAAAGCGCTGTGCTGAACGCCGGTCAGCGCGGACAACGTCCCAGGTCAGGCGTCAGGGAAGCCCTGCGGGTTCTTGGACTGCCAGCGCCAGGTGTCGGCGCACATGTCGTCGATGGTCTTGGTCGCGCGCCAGCCCAGCTCGGTGTTCGCGCGCGTCGGGTCGGCCCAGAACGCGGGCAGGTCGCCGGCCCGGCGCGGGCCGATCTCGTACGGCAGCTCACGACCGACCGCCCGCTCGAAGGCCTTCAGCAGCTCCAGCACCGACGTCCCCGTACCCGTCCCCAGGTTGAACGCGCGCGCCGGCTCGGCCATGTCGTCCAGGTGCTCGAGGGCCGCGACGTGCCCCGCCGCGAGGTCGGTGACGTGCAGGTAGTCACGCTCGGCCGTGCCGTCCGCCGTCGGGTAGTCGTTCCCGAACACCGTGAGCTTGTCGCGCCGCCCCACCGCGACCTGCGCGATGAACGGCATCAGGTTGTTCGGGATGCCCTGCGGGTCCTCGCCGATGTCGCCGCTCTCGTGCGCGCCCACCGGGTTGAAGTACCGCAGCAGCGCCACCTTCCAGCCCTCGGAGATCTGCGCGATGTCCGTCAGCACGCGCTCGATCATCACCTTGGTCTGCCCGTACGGCGACGACGAGGACAGGTGCTCGTAGTCCTCCCGGTACGGCACCGGCGCCTTCTCCCCGTACACCGTGGCCGACGACGAGAACACCAGCTTCGTCACGCCGTACTTCGTCATCGACGAGGCCAGGGCGAACGTCGAGTCGAGGTTGTTGCGGTAGTACTCCAGCGGCTTGGTCACCGACTCCCCCACCGCCTTGAACCCCGCGAAGTGGATGACGGCGTCGATCCGCTCGTGCGCGAACAGCGCCTCGGTCTTGTCGGCGTCGGTCAGGTCGAACCCGTGGAACGGGATCTCGCGACCAGCGAGCGCCTCCAGGCGGCCCTTCACCGAAGGCTTCGAGTTGGAGAAGTCGTCGACCACGATGACGTCGTGACCGGCGGCTACCAGGGCAAGGACAGTGTGCGAGCCGATATAGCCGGCCCCACCGGAGACGAGAACGCGCATAACCCCAAACTACCCGCTGGTCCGCCTCCGGCCGGCACCGGTACCGTCACGCCCATGACCGTGCCCGAGGCGATGTTCCTGTTCGCGCTCGTCGCGATCCCACTGACGATCATGCCCGGCCTGGACAGCGCGCTCGTGCTGCGCACCGCCGTCGTCAGCGGTCGCAAGCACGCCTATGCCACCGCCCTCGGCATCAACGCGGGCGTCCTGGCCTGGGGCGTCGCTGCCGCCGTCGGCGCGACCGCCGTGCTCGCCGCCTCCGAGGCTGCCTACCGCGCCCTGACCCTGGCCGGCGCCGCCTACCTCCTGTGGCTCGGCGGCCAGATGCTGTGGTCCAGCTTCCGCCCCGGCCGCTACGACGCGCTGCCCGACGCCGTCCTGCCCCACGACAACGGATCGACGTCGGCCGACGGCACCGCCACGGCACCCCGCTCGGCCTGGCGCTCGTTCGCGCTCGGCGCCACCACGAACCTCCTGAACCCGAAGGTCGGCGTCTTCTACCTCGCCACCATCCCCCAGTTCCTGCCCGACGACGTACCGCACCTGCTCATGGGCCTCCTGCTGGCCGTCGAGCACGACGTCCTCGGGTTCGCCTGGCTGGCCCTTCTGATCAACGCCGCCGACCTCGCCCAGCGCTGGCTGTCGGGGCGCGCCATCGCCCGCGTCACCGACCGGGTCACCGGTGCCGTGCTGCTCGCCTTCGGTGGGCGCATCGGATGGAACGCCCTGACCGGCCAGGCCCGCCCGATCTGAACCTGGCCGCGCACCCGACTCCCACGGCCGGACCTCCGCGGCATGGCTCACCGAGGCCCCGCCCCGCGTCGCTCCCTGACCTGCGCCGGCACGCCCGATAACCTCGCCACGTGGCGTACACCGAGCAGCGCACCGACTCCGACGGACGCACCGGCTACATCGGCCGGTTCCGGGTCGACGGGCGCCTGCGCAGCACCCGCCGCTTCACGTCTCGGCGCGAGGCGCTCGCGGAGGCCCGCCGCCAGGAGGAGGCCGGCAAGCACGCCGAGTGGGTCGACCCCGCCTCCAGCCGGGTCACCGTCGCCGAGTGGTTCGCCGTCTGGCAGGAGTCCCGCGTCGACCGTGCGCCGCGCACCATCGAGGCCGAGCACGAGCGCTTCCGCTCCCTGGTCGCGCCCGCCTTCGGCGACCGGCCGCTGCGGCAGGTCACGCACGAGGACGTCGCCCGCTGGGCTGCCACCATGGCCTCCCCCACCACCGGCGAGACCGCCTCGCCGGCGAGGCGCCGCGACGCCGCACGCCTGCTGGTCGCGCTGCTCGACGCCGCCGTCGACGCCCGCCGCCTGCGCAGCAACCCGGCGCGGACGCCGTCGGGCAAGGTGCCCGCCCTGCCGCGGGCGCCGAAGACCAAGCCGCACCGGTACCTCTCCCACGAGCAGCTGCGCCGGGTCGCGGACGCGACCACGTCCCCGCAGACGCGCACGCTCGTGCTGCTCACCGCCCTGACCGGCCTGCGCTGGGGCGAGGTCAGCGCCCTCACGGTGGCCGACGTCGACCCGCTGCGCCGCCGCGTGCGTGTCACCAAGGCCTACACGCGGCTCGACGACGGCACCCTCCTGCTCGGCGACACCAAGACCCATGCGCGCCGGGAGGTGCCCCTGCCGGCGACCCTCGTCGAGGCGGTGGCGGCGCAGGCCGGCGGCCGGGCGCCCGCCGACCTGCTGTTCACCGGGACGCGCGGTGGCCCGCTGCGTCGCGAGAGCTTCGACCGGTCGGCGTTCCGGCCCGCCGTCGGTGCGGCCGGCCGCGCCGTCCGCACCCTGCGCGAGGCCGTGGGCCTGCCCGGCTCCGGCCTGTACGACGACGGCGTGGTCGCCGCGGTCCGCCGTCTGCAGTCCGACGGCGGGGTCGAGCCCTCGGGCGTCTGCGACCCGGCGACCTGGGCCCTGGTCGCCGACGCCGACCGGGCGCGCCGGGACGAGCTGACCCGCGGCGAGAAGGTGAGCCGCACCCGCCTGCTGACCGCCCTGTCGCGGACCACGCTCGGGCCGGGCGCCGAGGACTTCGACACGCTCACCCTGCACGACCTGCGCCACACCGCGGCGTCGCTCGCGATCTCCGGCGGGGCGACGGTCAAGGCGGTGCAGCGCATGCTCGGGCACGAGTCGCCGGTGCTCACGCTGTCCACCTACGCGGGCCTGTTCGAGGACGACCTCGACACGCTGGGCGACACGTTGAGCGCGGCGTTCCAGGCGACCGCCGTCGTGCCGGAAGGTGCGGCGGGCGGCCCGGCGAGCGTGACCCCGATCGGTGCCGCGCGGGCCTGGGCCGCGGGCTGATCGAGATCCTGATGTCGAGAACATCGGAGCAGTTCCGTCCTAGGGTCGAGGGCGTGAACAGCGCCCATGACGCAGGGCCGGCGACGGCCCTCGACCAAGGAGAGACTCATGGCGAAGTACCTGCTGCTCAAGCACTACCGGCACAACGGCCCGAAGCCCGTGCCCGGCACCGAGACGCCGATGGACGGGTGGACGCCCGAGGAGATCACGGCGCACATCGACTACATGCGCCGGTTCGCCGAGAAGCTGATCCAGAGCGGTGAGTTCGTCAGCGAGGGCGCGCTCTCGCCGGAGGGCACGTTCGTGCGGTACGACGGCGAGGGCCGGCCACCGGTGACGGACGGGCCGTTCGCGGAGACCAAGGACCTCATCGCGGGCTGGATGATCATCGACGTCGAGTCCCAGGAGCGGGCCTACGAGGCCGCCGCCGAGCTCTCCGCGGCACCCGGCCAGGGTGGGCGCCCCATCTACGAGTGGCTCGAGGTGCGGCCGTTCCTGACCGAGGTGCTGGCCACGGCCGAGTGACCCACAGCCCGTGACCCACCGCCCAGCAGATCGGGACACCACCATGCACGAGGACCAGGTGAACGACCTGATGCGGACGCTGGCGCCGCAGGTCCTGGGCGTCCTCGTCCGTCGCGGAGCAGACTTCGCAACGGCCGAGGACGCCGTGCAGGAGGCCCTCATCGAGGCGGTGCGCCACTGGCCGGACGGGCACCCCGACGACCCGAAGGCGTGGCTCCTGCGGGTCGCGGGCCGCAAGCTCATCGACGCACAGCGCTCCGAGGCTGCCCGACGGCGGCGGGAGGAACGCGTCCACGACGAGCCCGCGCCCGGCCCCACCGAGCAGTCGGACGACACGCTGCTCCTGCTGAGCCGCTGCTGCCACCCGGCGCTGAGCCCGGCGTCGGCGGTCGCGCTGACGCTGCGCGCCGTCGGCGGGCTGACGACGGCGCAGATCGCGCGCGCCTTCCTCGTCCCGGAGGCGACGATGGCCCAGCGCATCTCCCGCGCCAAGCGCACCATCAGCGGCGGGCGGTTCGACACGCCGGGCGACGTCCGCGCGGTGCTGCACGTGCTGTACCTGATCTTCAACGAGGGGTTCACCGGCGAGATCTCGCTGGCCGCCGAGGCGATCCGGCTGACCCGCCAGCTGCTCGCCGCCGAGGAAGCGCGCGCCGGGCGACCGGAAACCGCGCGTCCGAGCGGCCGCCCCGATCCAGGACGCCCCGATCCAGGACGCGCAGATCCGGAGATCGCCGGGCTGCTCGCCCTGATGCTGCTGCACCACGCGCGCCGCGAGGCCCGGGTCGCCGCCTCGGGCGAGCTGGTGCCGCTCGATCAGCAGGACCGTTCCCGGTGGGACACGGTGATGATCGCCGAGGGGGTCGCCGTCCTGCAGCACGCCCTCGCTCGCGACCAGCTCGGGCCGTACCAGGCGCAGGCCGCCATCGCAGCCCTGCACGACGATGCCCCCATCGCCGCCGAGACCGACTGGCCGCAGATCCTTCAGTGGTACGACGAGCTCGCCAGGCTCGGGCCGAGTCCCGTCGTCGCCCTCAACCGGGCCGTCGCGGTCGGCCAGGTCGACGGCCCGCTGGCCGGGCTGGCGGCGCTGGGCGACGTGGACCCGGAGCTGCCGCGCTGGGACGCCGTGGCTGCCCACCTGTACGAACGGGCCGACGATCCCGACCGCGCGATCCAGCACTACACGAAGGCCGCGGACCGGGCCACCGGCACGGCAGAGCGGACCCATCTCATCAAGCAGGCCGCGCGCCTGCGGTCCCGGACGTCCCCGAGCTGAGCCCCCGGGTGGCCCGAGCTCCAGCCACGGCCCTCCTGCTACCGAGAATCTCGTCGAGAGCCGGACCGTCACGCTCGAGGTCCACGGCAAAGCTCGAGTGGAACGCCTGCTTCGTCATTCCCGACTCGGGGACGGGGACGTCAGGGTCGCACCACAGGTAGTGCAGCTCCGACCCGAAGTGCCGCGCGAGGTGGTACTCGTTGATAGCCGGGTACGAGCGCGACGAGATCACGATCCGGGTGGCCGGCCGCTGAGACCAGACCGCGTTGATCATCCCGGACCCCGCGTAGCCCGCCACCACCTGCGCCCGTGCGAACGTCTTCGCCTGCACCGCGAGCGGCAACAGCTCGGGACGGACGGTCTCGTACCCCGCGTCCGCGAACCGCCCCTCGACCTCCGCACTGTTCCGGCAGGCACGTCGTCCCTGGCCCGACCGTGCCACGAACACGTGGGTGGGGACGACGACGTCGGCCGCCGACCGCACCAGCACGTCCCGGATGCGCGACCACACGGACGTCGCGGCGTCGGGCGCGAGGAAGAGCGGCTGCTGAAACGCCTGGGTCGCGGTCACCAGCCTCTCGACGCGCGCAGGCCCCGTGAGGACCGTGACCCTGTCCGCTCCGATCCCGAATGCCGCCAGCAGCTCGAGGACGAAGCTCGGCACCGCGTGCCGGTCACCGGTGCCGCCCAGCAGGATCCGCAGGTCGGGAAAGCGGCTCAGGGCCTCGTCCCATGCCCACAGCCTGGTCAGGTCGTGCGTCAGGAAGTGGCCGTAGTGGCCCGGCACCTCGTTGTCCAGATGGAAGTACGTCCCCGAGAGCTCGACCGGCGTGCCGTCCGTGCCCGGTGCTGTGCCGTACTCGCTCGCCGCGACGTTCCCGGTCAGCTGTCCGAGCGGGCGGCGCCAAGGCTGGACGTACGACTCGGGCAGCAGCAGCCCTGCGGCCGACACGACCTGTCGCGGCGCGCACACGACGTCCTCGTAGGCCCGGCAGACCAGGTCCGGGACGAGCTCCACCGCGGGGAAGCGCGCCGCCGAGAACTCCGGCGCGTTGGAGTGCAGCATGACCGGTGTGCTGACGGTCCGAGCCGGACGCCGTGCGATCTCCTCGGGTCGCCTGCTCCGCCGGCCCATCGCGGACAGCGTGGCCTCGGGATCGAGCTTGAGCAGGTGCTCGCCGACCTTCTCGACGATCCGGAGCTCGGCGCTCCGCACGATCTCACCCACGGCTGCCGTCATCTGCCGTTCGAGATGGGTGAGCTCCCGACGGCGTCGTGCGATGCTCCAGCGCCGGGCGCTCTGCAGCCTGTCCAGCCACTCGTCGAGTCCCGCGGCCGGCGGTGTCGCCTCGATCGGCCGGCGATAGGGGTCGAACGCGGCAGGCGCAGGTGTCGGATCGGACGCAGGATCCTCGCCGCGTGGGACGAAGAGCACCACGTAGTGCCCGCCGTCCCGCAGACCGAGGAAGAGGCGCCGGAACGCCCAGTACTTCTGAGCAGCGGGGTCGGTCCGGGCATCGATCACCAGGTCGGCCTGGGTTTGCTCGGCGGCAGCACGGAACATCTCGTCGTGGTTGCCGGTGAGCACGGCCACCTCCGCACCAGGGAACTGGCGCTCGACGTCGCCGCGACCGCCCTCGGACGCCGGGTCGGCGATCAGCAGCACGGAGCGAGGCGCGACCCCGCCCATCGTCCGCGACGACTCCCGCAGCAGCCGGCGCACCTTGCCGTCGGTCCTCACGATGTCTCAGCTCCCCCACTCGTATGCCCACTCGTACGGCGTCGTCCCAGGCTCGGCCCGTGCCGGACAACAGGCGGTCGGCCTCGTTCATGCATACCGTCCAAGTAGGGCAGGGACAACAGGGGCGGCCTGGCCCACCGAACGAAGGAGAGTCGATGACGGACGACGCAGCCACCGCTCCATCCGACGTCTGGTCCGCGCTGGTGGTCGAGGACGACCCGGACTCAGGGGCGTTCACCTGCACCGTCCTCGAGAAGCGCGCCGGGATGCGAGCCGTCGTGGCACAGGACGCGGACGCCGCGCTGGCCGCCCTGGGGGCCGAGAGCTTCGACCTCGTGGTGATCGACGTCGAGCTGCCCGGACGCTCCGGCCTGCAGATCCTGCCGGAGGTGCACCGGCTGGCCGCGGGGGTCCCCGTCATCATCCTGACCGCGCACAACCGCGTCGACTATGCCGTGGGCGCCCTGCGCGGTGACGTGGACGACTTCCTGGTCAAGCCCGTCGACGTCGAGCTGCTCGCCTCGCGGGCGACCACGCTCGCACGCCGGGGCCGGGAGCGGCGAGAGGCAAACCGCACGAAGACGGTGCTGGCGGTGGGTGCTCACCCTGACGATGTCGAGCTCGGCGTGGGCGGCGCCCTCGCCGCTCACGCGGGCGCCGGGGACCAGCTGGTGATCGTGACGTTGTCGAACGGCTCAATGGGCGGGGACGCGGAGGTGCGGCACAAGGAGGCACGAGCCGCCGCGGAGATCGTGGGCGCGAAGCTCATCCACCTGGGCTTCGAGGACACGCACCTGGATCCGGCGTCGGGTCCGATCACAGCGTTGGAGGACGTGGTCCGGGACGTGCGCCCCGACCAGGTCTACACGCACAGCAACCACGACTGGCACCAGGACCATCGAGCGGTGCACCAGACCGTACAGGTCGCGACCCGCGACGTGCGAGACCTGGCGTGCTTCCAGAGTCCTTCGTCGACCGTCGACTACCGGCCCAACCGGTTCGTGGACATCGCCGAGCACCTGGAGACCAAGCTGCTGATGCTGCGGGCGTTCGAGTCGCAGGCTCACCGGGCGTACCTGGCGGAGGACGTCGTGCGAGCCACCGCCCGCTACTGGTCACGGTTCTCGGTGGGTCGGTACGCGGAGCCGCTGGAGACCATGCGCACCACGCTGCGGCTGCCGCCTTCCGCGGGCGGCCTGCCCGGGAATCTGGGGCACGGGTGAGCACGAACAGGGACGTCGCGGAAGGGCTGATCGACGCGGCGACGGGTCATGCGATCGTCGCGACCGATGACGACGGCGTGGTGGTCGTCTTCAGCCGCGGCGCCGAGCTGCTGCTGGGCTACCCGCGTGACGAGGTGCTGGGCAGCAAGGTCGACCGCATCTTCGACGGGGACGTGCCCACAGCCGACCTGGACACGGACGCCCCGGCACCTCGCGAGCGGACGCTACGCGGCCGCGACGGCGTGCCCGTCCCGGCCCAGGTCGTGGTGACCCGCACCCCGGGCGTCGAGGGTGGCCCGCCGGGACACCTGTTCGTTGCCACCGACATGATCGAGCGACGAAGGGCCGAACAGCTCCAGGACGAGCTCATCGGTCAGCTCGGCCACGATCTGCGCTCGCCGCTGACCTCGGTGCTCGGGTATGCCCAGCTCCTGGGCGCCGAGCCCCTGACCGAGGAGCAGCACCGGTACGTGAACGCCATCGAACGCAACGGGCGGCGCCTGCTGCACCTGATCAACGAGCTGCAGGCCGGGAACCAGTGATCTCCCTCGGCGAGGCAACCAGGGTCACGGTTCCACGGCCGGCGCTGACCCCGACGGCTCGCTCGTCGCCAGGCTCGTGGCCGGACGCCGGGTCCATACCTCGCTGAGCGCGCTCCAGTGCTCCGCGGTCATCAGGGTGTACGGCGTGACGTTGACCGACTTGATCCCGTGCGCGCGAGCGGCGCGGGCCGCGGCAGCCATCTCCTGCGGCGAGATCCTGCCGGTCGGCCCCGCGCGGTGGTCCCAGAGCCCCACCGACATGGTGAGCCTGCCGGTCGGGATGCCGGAGCGGGCGAGCGCCGCGGTCATCGGTTCGATCTCCTCGGGCCTGCGCTGGTCGCTCGCGAGGTAGAGCCAGAGCACCAGCCGGTCGGCGTGCCGGGCAAGCTGGTCGTAGCTGAGCCCGGCGGCGGGTAGTCCGGCTCCTGGGTCGTCCCAGTTGATCACGGCGTCCATCGCGAGATCGGGTCGCTTGCCCGTCTCGGCGCCGACGTCGTCCAGGACCGCGGACGCCCGGTCCAGGAAGTCGGCGAGCACCCGTGACCGCCAGGCGCCGATCGAGGGGGCGTCTTCGTCGATGCTCCCGTCAGGCTGCCGGGGCCAGTCGTCCTCGCCCATCATCTCCCGGTACAGGGCGGCGTCGTCCTCGCCGAAGGTCTCGTCGTCGAACTTGAGCTCCGTGAACGTGATCTGGTCGGGCTCGTAGCGGCGGGCGAGCTCCTCCATGTAGGCGAGGTACCGCTTGCCTACGGGACCGTCGTGCACCGCGCTGGCCGACGGCGAGAACCGCGAGAAGGAGCCGTCCGTATCGACGCCTGCCACCGTCTTGTCCTTCAGGATCCAGTTCGGGATCAGCGTGTCGATCACGAGGTCGACGAGTCGTGGCTCGTCGCCGGGCCCCTGCGCCGTCCCGGCGATCGCGTGGGCGAGGCCGTCCCGGCCGGGCTCTGCCGCGACGTCGAGGTGGTCGGACCAGTCGAACGCCGTGAACTCGACCCGGCCGGCCGCGAGGGTCACCGCGTTGACGTGCGCCTCGTCGAGCCGCTCCTGGACGGCGTCCCAGTCCTGCTCCGGGTCCACGACGTCCTCGATGCCGAGGCTGACCGACTGCACGTCGTCCACCTGGACCAGCGGCCGGTCCACCGACGGTGGGGTGGGGTCCGAGGAGCAGGCGGCGTGGGTCGTGGCGAGCACGGCGGCGAGGGCCATGGCGGCGACCGTAGTCATCGGGCGCGGTGCGCGGCGATCGGTCATGGTCCGTGCCCCGTGTCGATGGATACCGTCCCGCTTCGGTCCGTCTTGTACCAGCGGCTCTCGGCGCCGCTCAGCTCCAGCCAGATCGCGCGAAGCATGACCAGGCTCAGCACCGTCGAGAAGAACGGCCACAGCGGCAGGGTCCAGGCGTGCCGCAGGTCGGCGGCCGCGCGGTCCAGGAGGACGGCGAGGACGAGCAGGACGACCGTGAGCGGCAGGCTGAGGAACAGGAGCACCTGCCAGAACGTGACGGGTACGACGCTCGGGTCGCCGGGGTCGCCCGCGTCGCCCAGGAGCGCCAGCGCCACGAACACCACGAGCGCGGCGACCTGGATCACGGGCCCCAGCACCTGAGCGAAGGCGTTGAACGCCAGGTAGGGGCCGAACGGCCCGTAGCTCGGGTTGCCGGTCATGTCGTAGTGCAGACGTATGGTCTGCAGCAGGCCGCGAGCCCAGCGCACCCGCTGCCTGAAGAGCTCAGGCAGGGTGGACGGTGACTCCGTGTACACCAGCGCGCGTGGCGCGAAGGTGGCGCGGTATCCGGCGCGGTAGACCCGCCAGGTCAGCTCGAGGTCCTCGCCCACGGTGTCCTCGCGCAGCGGGCCGGTGCGTTCCAGCACGTCGCGCCGGAACGCGCCGGTGTTGCCGGAGACGATCGGCAGGCAGTGCAGCATGCTCAGTGCGCGGCGCATCAGCCCGGTGCCGACGTGGTTGATCAGGGCGAAGAACCGGGTCTGCACGCGGTCGAGGTTCATGGTGCGGTCGTCGCCGCAGACGGCGCCGATGCTCTCGTCGGTAAAGCCACGGACCATCTCGGTGAGGGTGTCCGGCCCGAACACACCGTCGGCGTCGACCAGCACGAGGATATCGCCCAAGGCGTAGTCGATGCCGTGGTTCAGCGCGGCACCCTTGCCCCGGTTGCGCTGCGTGCGGGCAATCACCCCGGGCAGCTCGGCGGCCAGCGCCTGGAGCTTGGCGTAGGTGTCGTCGGAGGAGCCGTCGTCGACGCACACCACCTCGAAGTCGGGGTAGCGGCTGCGCACGATGGAACGCACGCAGTTCTCCACCACGACGCCCTCGTTGTAGGCCGGCACGATGACGGAGACCGAGGGCGGGTAGGCGCGGTCCGGGTTGTCCGGGCGGTCGAAGATCGTCCCGGCGTGCGGTGCGGCGCCCGAGGGCAGACGCCGGTCGCGTGCCTCGAACACGAGGGCGAACGGGACGATGATCAGGCGCATGATCCCGACGACGAGCATCGTCACGCCGAACACGACGGCGACCGCGGTGAGCACCTGCGTCATGTGGAAGGCCGTCCCTCAGGCTGGGTCGTTCGCTCGCGCCGCCGTTCGGTCCGCCGCAGCGCCACAGGCTCCGATGTCGCCCATCGGGCGAGCACCGCGTCCAGCAGCTCGGGGGCATGCGCGCAGTTGGCGCCGAACCGGCCGTTGACCTCCAGCACGACGGGCTTGCCGGTGCCGTCGCGGCGAACGTCCAGGTCGACCGGCCCGACCAGCTCCAGGGCGTCGACAGCGCGGCGGGCAGTCTCCTCGACGTCGGGCACGGAATGCTCAGCCAGGCGCACGACGGCAGCGGCGTTGCCCACCCGGCCCTGTTTGAGCACTGTCTTCTCCAGGACCACCACGTGGGTCTCGCCGGAGGGTGAGCGGTGCACCTGCGGGTTGTACTCGGTTCCGCCGGCGAACGACTGGACGATCCAGGAGGCGTCCAGCCGGCCCCAGGCCGCGGCGTCGGGCGCGTCCGCCGGCGACTCGATCAGCTGCACCCCGCGTCCGCCGCGCGAGACGCGGGGCTTGACCACGATCGGGCCGCGAGCCCAGGCAAGAGCCTCGCGCGCGCTCGCGAAGTCTGTGACCAGGGCATACCTGGGCACCGGCACGCCCGACCGGTCGAGCGCCAGCATGGTGAGCAGCTTGTCGGCGGCGATCGCGGCGGAGCCCGGGGCGGCGGTCACGACGGCGCCGGCCGGGCCGGGCGCGCCGTCGGCGTCGGCAGTGGCGGCGCGTCCCACCATGGCGCGGCCGCCGGGCGCGGCGCCGCCGAGCGCCTGAGCGAGGACGGCGACCTGGGGCAGCTCGTCCTGCACCGTGGGGATCACGAGGTCCGGAGCGTGCTTGTCGATCAGATCCCGCATGCCCGTGGCGTAGTCCCAGCCGTCGGCGCGCGGCGCGCGATCGGTGGCCGGGAAGTGCGGGTCCGTCACGGGAGCGATGTCGACGCCGACCCACGTCAGGTCGGCACCGGCGGCGGCCCGGGCCGCGAGCTGCGCACCGAGGGCGCGGCCGGCAGGGCCGCCGGCGCCCGTCACGAGGAGGGACGTCATCGGATGGTCCGCATCGACAGGCTCCTCGGCTCTCGGCATCTAGTGCGAGTCTCGCGCGCCGGATCTGAGAACGCATGCGGAACTCGCCCCAGCTCCTGGCGAGGACCACCACGCAAGGAGAAGTCGGCGGCCTCTCGTTACGCTGCGACCATGGGGGAAGCGGACGAGGGGACCGCGCGCGGCAGCCCTGCCGCGAAGCAGTGCGGCTACCTGTTCGTCGTGGCCGGCTCGCTGGCCCTCGCGGGAATTCCGGGAACCCCGGGATCCGCGCCGGCGCTCGCCGGGGTCGCCGTCGCCGACTTCGTCATCGCAGCGCTGTGCTTCGTCCTGCCCTGGTGGCGGTGGCCCGCGTCCCGGGTGGCGTGGCTCGGTCTCGCCGGGTTCGCGGTGGCAGGGGTCTCGACGTGGGCGTTCAGCGGGTTCGTCGGCGGGACCATGCCGTTCTACGTGCTGATCTTCGTCTGGCTCGGGCTGCACCAGGTGCCGAGGGTGGTCTGGTGGGCGGCCGTCCCGGCCACCCTGTCCTACGCCGGCGGTCTCGTGATGTCGGGCGCTCCGCCCGCGGTGGTGGGCTCCACGGTCGTCGGTATCCCCGTCATGGTGACGGTCGGGCTGGTCATCTCCCGCCACGTACAGCACCTGCGGGATGCCCAGCAGCAGCTGCAGGACCAGGAGCGGTGGCGGGCGGCGATGATGTCGACCCTGGCTCACGACATCCGTTCGCCGTTGACCGCGATCGCCGGTGCGCTGGAGATCGTCGGCGACGACGGGCAGGTCCCGGCGCACCTGCGCCGGATGCTGGACTCCGCGACGCGGCAGACCCAGCACCTGACCCGGCTCGCCAGCGGCCTGCTCGACCTGGAACGGGTAGCGCACGGCAGGCTGCAGCTGCAGCTCGAAGACCTCGACGCCGCGGAGATCGCCGCCGAGGTGGTGCGGCTGACCGACCCCACGAAGGTCGCCGTCGACGTCGCCCTCGGCACGACCATTCACGCGGACCGCGACCGGCTCTTGCAGATCCTGCTGAACCTGACCAACAACGCCCTGCGGCACGGCCAGGGTCCGGTCGTGATCGGCGCCCGTGCCGAGCCCGGCACGATGGTCCTGACCGTGCGGGACCACGGACCGGGCATCAGCGACCGCGACGCGTCCAGGCTGTTCACGCGGCTCGCCCAGGGCCGGCCGCCGCGCACCGACTCGGTCGGCCTCGGGCTGTGGATAGTGCGGATCCTCACCGAGGCGCACGGCGGCACGGTGAGCTTCGAGAACACCGACCCCGGAGCGGTATTCCTCGTACGCCTCCCGGCCCTCGCGTGACGGCGATCCGCCGACGCCCCCGGACGAGCGGTCGCGTTTGCGCCGCGCCAGCCCTGGTGCTACTTACAGGGGCATGACTACAGGGGGCGGGGAGCGGATCCTGGTTGCTGAGGACGACAGCGACATCCGCGAGATCATCGAGTTCAAGCTGGGCACGGCCGGCTACACGGTGGACACGGCAGATGACGGGCTGGCCGCGTGGGAGGCGTTCCAGGCGGCGCCTCCGGATCTGGCGGTGCTCGACATCATGATGCCCCGCATGTCGGGTATCGACGTGCTGCGCAAGATCCGCGAGAGCGACGCCCCTGGCGTTCCGGTGCTGCTCCTGAGCGCCAAGCGGAAGGCCGACATCGGCTTCGACATCGGCGCCACCGACTACATGGCCAAGCCGTTCAGCCCACGGGAGCTGCTGGACCGCGTCAACGGGATCCTGGCCCGGGCGCGATGACCCGGCGTACCGCCGCCGGCACGGCAGCGTGACCGCCGTCCGCCATCCGCCGCCGGTCCCGGGTCATGGCCGCTCGTCGAGGTACGCCTGCAAGGCCGCGGCCCCGGCCAGCATCGCGCGTCCGCGGGCCGACAGACCGTCGTGCCAGTCGGCCAGAGCGGCCTCCAGCGGCCCGAGGCCGCCCGCCGCGCGCACCTGGGCGATCAGCGGGGCTATCTGCTCCAGCCGATAGCCGCCCCGTCTGAGCTGGTGGGCCAGCTTGGCATCCCGCACGTCGGCCTCGTCGTAGACCCGGTACCCGGTCTGGGTGTCCCGGCGCGGGCGCACCACCCCCGCACGCTCCCAGGTGCGCAAGGTCGCGGGCCGGATCCGGAGCTTCCTCGCCAGCGGGCCGATGAACGTCGCGCGTGGTCCGGACGGCGGGACCGGTGGCTCGGCCTCGGCGGGATCCAGGCCGGCGGGATCCAGGTCGCGCAGCGCGCTCTCGACGGCCTGGAGGGTCCGGCGGTCGTCGAGGAGCTGGGCGTGGCTCTCGTCGATGAGGCCGAACGCGTCGGCGCCGTCGTTCACCGCCCGCATGATCGCCGCCGCCGTCGGGTGGCCGTGGCCTGGGACCAGGGCGAGGAAGGCGCGCAGCGCCTGCGCGTGCAGCGGGGTGTAGGCGCGGTATCCGGTCGGCGTGCGGATGGCGGCCGGGAGGATGCCGGCGTCCTCGTAGTTGCGGACCGCCTGCGTGGACAGGCCGTGCTCCCGCGCCAGGTCGACGGGCCGGAGCCGAGCTCCGGTTTGAAGGTTGTGCGCCATCAGCCCGCCTGTTTCAAGTCACCATCGGAAGCAAGTCTCAACCGAGGCTTCAACGATACCGTTGAAGGAATGGCGACAGACATCAAGGACACCATTCATCCCCTCGACTCCGCCGCGGTCATGAGCCTGCTCGGCGCCCGGCCGCGGCTGCTCGCCCTGGGCGAGCCCACCCACGGCGCGGAGACTCTGCTCGGCCTGCGCAACGAGCTCTTCCGGCAGCTCGTCGAGCACGAGGGCTACCGCACCATCGCTCTGGAGACCGACTGCATGATGGGCCTGCTCGTGGACGGCTACGTCACCGGTGAGGGCGACCCCGGCGTCGGCCTGGACGAGGTGATGGCGCGCGGCTTCAGCCACGAGTGGGGCGCCTTCCCGGCCAACCGCGAGCTCGTGGCCTGGATGCGTGCCTACAACGAGGGCCGGCCGGCTTCCGACCGGCTCCGCTTCGCCGGCTTCGACGGGCCGCTGGAGATCACAGGCGCCGCGAGCCCTCGGCCCGTGCTCACCGCGCTCCACGACTACCTGTCCGCGCGGATCGACGCCGGCCTGCTGCCGTGCACCGCGGCTGTGCTCGACCGCCTGATCGGCGAGGACGCCCGGTGGACCGACCCGGAGGCGATGATGGACCCGTCCCGGTCCGTGGGGCAGTCCGCGGAGGCCCGGGAGCTGCGGCTGCTCGCCGACGACCTGGTCGCCCTGCTCGACGCGCACGCGCCGCACCTGAGGGCGACGTCGTCCCCGGACGACTGGGACCGGGCCCTGCTGTACGGGCGCACCGCCACGGGGCTGCTGCGCTACCACTTCTGGATGGCGGAGCCCTCACCGAGTCGCATGACCTTGCTGCTGGGCGTGCGGGACTCGATGATGGCCGCCAACCTGCTCGCCCTCGCCGAGCGTGGACCGGTGCTGGTGAACGCCCAGAACGCCCACCTGCAGCGCGGCTTGAGCACGATGAGCATGTGGGACCACCCGCGGCTGGAGTGGTGGGGCGCCGGTGCGCTCGTCAGCGCCCGCCTGGGCCGGGAGTACGCGTTCCTGGCCACGGCCCTCGGCACCATCCGGCACCAGGGCGTGGACGCCCCGCCGTCGGACACGGTCGAGGGGCTCCTGTACGAGCTCGGCGAGGACCGCTTCGTGGTCGACGCGCCTCGGCTGGCCGCGGCGCTCGGCACTGATCCTGGCGGCGCAGGTCCGGGCGCCGCGCTGCCGGCGGCGCGGGTGTCGCCCTGGTTCGGCTACTCCCCGCTGGACCCGGCGCACCTGGCGGACGACGACGGGATCGTGTTCGTCAGGGACGTCCAGCCGGGCTGAGCACCGCGCCGGCGCGCCGGAACTGGCTCGGGCTGACGCCGCGGGTGCGTTTGAACGCCGCACTGAAGGCGAACGCGTCGGAGTAGCCCACGGTGCGGGCTACCTCGGCGATGGTCGCGCCCTCGCGGTCGGTCAGCAGGTCCGCCGCGAGGGTCATGCGCCAGCGGGTCAGGTAGGTCAGCGGCGGTTCGCCCACCAGGTCGGCGAACCGCTTGGCCAGGGTGGAGCGCGAGACCCCGGTGCGCTCCCCGAGGGCCGAGACGGTCCAGGGCGCCGCCGGCTCGGCGTGCAGCAGGCGCAGCGCGTCGCCGACCACCGGGTCGCGCTGGGCGGCGTACCAGGTTGGCGTCGCGCCGTCCGGCCGGTCGAAGTACTCGCGCACCGCGCAGACGAGCAGCCAGTCGAGCAGCCGGTCCAGCACCACCTGCTGGCCCGGTACGTCGGCGGCGACCTCGGCGGCGAGGTGGTCCAGCACGGCGTCGCCCGCTCCCCCGGCGTCCGCCCGCAGCACGACGGGCAGCGCGTCGAGCAGCCTGCGGCTGATCTCGCCGTGCACCGGGTAGGCGCCGACGATCAGCGTGGTCGCGCCGCCACCGGCGTCGCCGTCGTGCCAGCCGCGCCGGTGCCGGGTCCCGCCCTCCTCGGGCAGCGCGCAGTACTCGCCGCACTCGACCGGCTCGGCCTCGGTGCCGACCTCGTCGACGAAGGTGAACGGCGCGGGTCCGCGCACGATGACGGTCTCGCGGTCGCGCAGCGGGACCGGCGGACGGCCCTCGGGCACGATCCACCCCTGACCGCCGATGACGGTGCACAACGTCAGCGGCGCGCCGTCCACGAAGTGCAGCGCCCAGGGCGGGGTGAGGGTCGAGCTCCCGAACAACGAGCCCTGGGCCCGCATCCCGCGGAAGAGGTCACCGAACGCGTCCATCCGCCGAGGCTATCGGACGACGTCGGACGATGACACAGGTGATCCGGCGCTTTACCCATGGATTCGTCCGAGCGGGTCGCGTTGAATCGCCACCATGAGCGACAACAGCCACCTGACCGCCGAGGACCTCGAGTTCCTCCGACGCCCCCTGCACGGGTTCCTGTCCGTGGCCGGCGGCACGCAACCGCCGCAGCCGCGGCCCGTGTGGTTCGAGGCCACCGCCGAGGGGACGGTCCAGCTCTTCACCGAGCCGGCGTCGCTGAAGATGCGCCGGCTGGGCCGCGACCCTCGCGCCTCCCTCGTCGTCGCGGCGCCAGTGGGTGAGCGGGAGCGCTGGGTGTCGGTCGCAGGCCGGACGACGGTGGAGACAGGCGGGGCGCATGACCTCAGCTCCCGCCTCGCCGCACGCTACTGGGACCTCGACGACGAGACCCGGGCCCGTGACCTCGCCGCGATCCTGGCCACCGAGCAGGTGCGCATAGTGATTCATCCGGAGACCGTGCAGCGGTACGCGTACTGACGCCGCCGCGAAATCCGCGCCCGGACCACGGCGTGCGCTGTTAACCTTCCGGAGGCCGTGCAGGAGAACGAGGAGGTGGTATCCATGAACGCAGTATCGACATGGGTGCTCCCCTCCGGGGTCATGGTCGGGCGATAGGTCGTCCCGGGAGTGCCGTCATGCACTCTCTCGAAAGGCACGACCATGCGATTCAGTTCTGAGCAGCGCCTCGACGACGGCGTCCTCGAACGCGAGTTCACCCTCGGCGAGATCCCCGGCACCCTGTGGACGCCCGAGTCCGCCGGACCCGTCCCGCTGATCCTGATGGCCCACAACAACGGTCTGCCCAAGGGCGACCCCCGGCTGATGGCGCGGGCCCGGCTGTCCGCGGCGGCCGGGTACGCGGTCGCCTCCATCGACGCCCGCGGGTGCGGTGACCGGCCGCGCTCCCCCGACGAGGAGCAGGCTCGCGCCGACTTCCGCCGGGCCATGCAGGCCGGCGCACCGGTCGACGAGGTCTTCGAGTCGTTCATCGGCCCGCTGGTCGAGAGCGCGGTCCCGGACTGGCAGATCACCCTGGACGCGCTCCTCGCGCTGCCCGAGATCGGCGGGCAGGTCGGGTACTCGGGGTGGACCGCCCTCGGCATCCGGCTGGCGGTGCTCGAGCCGCGCATCGCCGTCGCCGGCTTCTTCGCCGGGGGCTACGTGCCCCGCGCCCAGCGCGAGGAGGCCCGGCAGGTCACCATCCCGCTGCTGCTCCTGCTGCAGTGGGACGACGAGGGCAACCCCCGGCAGCGTGCGCTGGACCTGTTCGACGCCTTCGGCAGCACCGAGAAGACCCTGCACGCCAACCTGGGCGGACACCTCGGTACCCCGTGGTTCGAGCGGGAGGACGGGGACCGGTTCTTCGGCCGGCACCTGAAGTGAGCCCGGCGCAGCCGGCGTGTTCGATGCTCACTATGTGCTCCTTGAGTCTGATATCGCGCGGTTCTCAGGGGCAGGAATCCGCATGACCTAGCCGTTTTCCCTGCTAGTACGCACCCGCTTCAGGAAAGCGGGTGCGTGCTTTGTGAGACGTCGAGTAGGAGTAGTATTGCGCTCCTACTCGTACTACTACGGGTACGGAACCGAGCCGATCGGAGAATGACGTGCGGGACAAGGAACGGGTCTTCCAGGCCGCCGAGGACCTGACGACCGAGGGCGTGGCCGTGACGGTGACGAACGTGCGCGAGCGCGCGGGCTGCTCCAACGCCGCAGCGACCAAGTACCTGCGCGAGTGGCGGGACGCGAAGGCCGCGGAGAGCCAGGCGCGGCAGGCCCTCCCCGATCTGCCGGCGGCGGTCAGCGCGCTGGCGGAACGTGGCATGGGGGCCCTGTGGGGCGCGGCGGTCGAGGTCGCGCGCTCGGAGCACGAGGCCGCCGCTGCGGCGTCGGACGAGGCGCTGACCGCCGTCGTCGGCGAGGCCGACGCCCTGGCCGCCCGTGTGGACGAGGCCGACGCCGAGCTGGCTCAGTTCCGCGCGGTGCTGGAGTCCGCGCGCGAGCACGCACGTTCCGCCGAGGAGGAGCGCGGCGCGGCGGAGAAGGAGCGGGCGGAGGCCGCGGCGTCGGCTGCCCGGCTGGAGAGCGAGGCCGGTGCGGCCCGGCAGGCGCTCGACGCTCTGCGGGACGAGCTCGCCCAGGAACGGACGGCGACGGCGGCGGCCGAGCGCGCCCGGTCCGACGCCGAGGCGGCTCGCGCGCAGGCGGAGGGTGCCGCCGTCGGGCTACGGGAGTCCCTGGCGGACGTGCGCGGTGCACTCGAAGCGGCGCGGGGCGACGTCGCCCAGGCGCACCGGGACCGGGCCGCGGCGGACTCCGCGCGGGCTGCCGCGGAGGCCTCGGTCGCGCGGCTGGAGGGTGAGCTCTCCGCGTCGCGCGACGCGCTGGACGCGGCCCGGACGCAGGCGGCGGAGGCCGAACGGGCGCGCCTCACGGCCGTGGCAGGCCAGGCGCAGGCCGAGGGCACGGCCGCTGGGTTGCGGGAGGCGCTGGAGGCTGCGGCAGCAGTGCCAGAGCCGTCGAGCAAGAGCTGACAGGCGGAGCTACGGCCGAGTGCTCCCGCTCGGCGGGGAGGTACCGGGCACTGCGGAGTAATCGCGTCGGGGAGGACGTACGAGGCCCGGAGCGCTTGGCGCTCCGGGCCTCGACTCATTGAAGCTCCAGTGAAGATCCGACTGGACCTCGGTCAGCCGACGCCTTCGATGATGCGGAAGTCGCGCTGGAAGCCGTCGGGGAGTGCGGCCAGCGCCTCCTGGTAGGCCGCGCTCGCGCGTGCGGCGACCGCCTGTTCGAAGCTGTCGAACTCGATCAGGACGACGCGCTCGGCGATTCCGGCTTCGTGTGCGTCGACCCGGCTGCCGCGGCTGGCGAGCACCCGCCCGCCCGCGGCCGCGACCGCTGGACGTGCCAGTCCGTTGTAGACATCAAGGCTCTCGGGATCCTCGATGGTGGGGTAGACGCTGACCCAGTAGCCCTTGGGCATGGAACCTCCAGTGTTGGAATCAATGCTTCGAATTCCGAAGCACTGCCGCGATGTGCGAAACTACCGTTTCGGAATCCGAAGCACAAGAGTTGACGGAGAGTCATGAACGCGTCGCCGACACCCATGCCGGGCCGGCCGGTCCGCGGCTCCACCACCGGACGATCGATGATGGCGGCACTGGACCTGTTCGGGCGCCGCTGGACTCTGCGCATCATCTGGGAGCTGAGGAACGAGCCGCTCGGCTTCCGGCTCCTGCAGCGGCGCTGCGACGGCATGTCGTCAAGCGTCCTGCGGCAACGGCTCACAGAGCTCCAAGAGGCTCGGCTCGCCGAGGTGCTGCGCGACGGCAAATACACCCTCACCTCGCTCGGCCAGGACGCCCGCGAGGCCCTGCGTCCGGTCATCGAGTGGTCGCGGCGGTGGGCTGCCGAGCTTGCCGATACCCCGCCCACTGCCGCCGAGGATGCCGGCGACAGCCAGCGCAACCGGTTCTGACAGCGGTCCGCCCGCGAGACACCTCAGGGCCCAGGTCGACCCCGAGGTCACAGTGGAAGCGCTCGTCCCCGACGGCGCCCGGCTGACCGGCGACGATGTCCTGGTGCGCCTGATCCTCGGGCGCTGACAGCGGACGCCGTAGGCTCGGTGCGTGACCCGCGAGGAGCGTCGGCTGCGCCTGTCGATCGACGACCAGACCGAGAGCCGGTACCTCGAGGTGCCGTTCGAGCTGCCGGCCGGTGGCGCATCGGCGCTGGAGGTGACACTCGCCTACGACCGGGACGCCGCGGTGATCGACCTCGGCTGCCAGGACCCGGAACGTTGGCGCGGGTGGTCGGGCGGTGCCCGGTCCCGCTTCGCGATCACGCCGGGCGCCGCGACGCCTGGGTACGAGCCGGGTGAGCTCGTCGCCGGGCAGTGGGCCGTGGTGCTGGGCCTGCACGGGATGCCCGCCGAACCGGTCGACGTCACCGTCGCGATCGCCACGGGGGTCGACGCCGGCCGGGTCGAGGACGAGCCGCCGGCGCCGCCTCCGCCGTCGGGCAGCGGGCCCGGCCGGACCCGGCTCGGGCGGGACCTGCCCGCGCCCGGCGGGCTGACCTGGTACGCGGGCGACCTGCACGCGCACACCACGCACTCGGACGGGACGCTGAGCATCGCCCAGCTCACCGCCGCGGCGGCGGGCCGGGGCCTGGACTTCCTGGCCGTGACCGACCACAACACGGTCGCCCACCACCGGCACCTGCCGGCCGTGGGCGCCGCGTACGACGTGTGCCTCCTGCCCGGGCAGGAGGTGACCACGCACGCGGGCCACGCGAACGCGTTCGGCGACATCGGCTGGGTGGACTTCCGGCGTCCGGCGGCGCAGTGGCTGTCCGACGTCGAGGAGCGGGGTGGCCTGCTGTCCGTGAACCACCCGATCCAGGACGACTGCGGCTGGCTGTACCCGGTGCGGACCGGGTTTCTCGAGCTGTGGCACATCTCGTGGTTCCTCGACCTGACAGCCACGGGCCCGTGGGCGTACCTGCGGGCGTCGTCGGGCGCCCCCGGCGCGTCCGGCACACCCGGCCACCCGGTGCTGCTGGGCGGCAGCGACTTCCACACGCCCGACCAGGGCTACCCGCCCGGCACGCCCACCACCTGGGTCGCGGCGGAGGAGCGCACGCCCGAGGCGATCCTCGACGCCGTCCGCCACGGGCGGACCGCCATCAGCCGGTTCCCGGGGCCGGGCGAGCCCGTCCTCGTGCGCGTGGACGAGGACCTGGTGGCGATCGACGCGGAGGGCACGGTCCTGGTGGACGCCGCCGGCCGCCGACACCGGGTGCACGGCGACCGGGTGACGTCTTCCGCCCCGCCCGGGCACGGTCCCTACCGGCTGGAGGCCGCTGACCGGACCCTGCTGGCGATCAGCGCGTGACCGGCTCCGGCTCCGGACCCTCGTCCCGAGTCTCGGACGCCTCCTGCGGCGCGGCCGGGAGGCTGATGAACCGCGAGACCGTCGTCCCGATCACGAGCAGCGCGAACGGGTACAGGGACAGGTAGACGCGGAACGCCTGCCCCGGGTCGGGACCGGGATCGGCGCCGTTCCGGTAGCCGAACCACAGCGTGAGCGACGCCAGCGCGCCCGCCGTCACCAGTGCGTTGAGCCGGCCCAGCACGCCGAACGCCGCCAGGAAGAGGCCGCTGCGGTGCGTGCCGTGGCGGGCGGCGTCGGCGTCGAGCACGCGCGCGATCACCAGGTCGTTGGTCGCGAGCACGCCGGAGTACCCGACGGCCACCGTGAGCCCGGCGAGGATCCCCGTGATCAGGTCCGTCGCGAAGTACATCGGGATGAACCCGACCGCCGCGACCGGCAGCGCGAGCCGCCACGTCCAGGCGGCACCCTTGCGCCGCACGACGGCGGCCCACACGCTCAGCATCCCGATCGCCACGACGATCACCACGAGCTGCAGGATGCTGGCGTCGAGCGCCGTCCCGCCCAGCGTGTGGTGCACGTAGAGCTGCAGGCCGCCCAGGACCAGCGCCATCGCGGCGCCGTAGCAGGCGTTGACGACTCCGACGGTCCAGAACTGCGGCGTCGACAGGATCTGCCTGACCGACCGGAAGAACTGCGGCCTGACCTCGGCGTTCAGCGCCGGGTCCTCGCGTACCCCGAACGCCGTCCACAGGATCACGGCCGCCGCCACCACCGCGAAGATCACCGCGAGGCGGCCGTAGCCGACGGTCGATCCCTCGGTGCCGAGCACGTTGCGGGCCAGGACCGGCGTCAGCGCCAGCGCGATCACCAGGGCGACCAGCTGCGCGCCCTGCCGCACCGCGTTCGCCGTCGCGCGCCGCTTCTCGTGGGAGAACAGCTCCGGCAGGAGCGCGCCGTAGCTGGCGTTGATCAGGGAGTCGGCCATCTCGGTGGTGATCGCGAAGACCGCGAACCACACCGCCAGCCCCACCGCGGAGTCGGCCACCGGACCCGGCACGGAGAACAGGGCGATCGTCGTGCAGGCGAGCACCAGCGCACCGGTCACCAGGTACGGCCGACGCCGCCCCCACCGCGACCGGGTGCGGTCCGACAGGTACCCGAAGACCGGGTTGTCCAGCGCGTCGAGCACCCCGTACACGGCATACACCGTCGCGTAGACCGCGGCGTCCAGGCCGAGCAGCTCGACGTACACGTAGAGCATCGAGCCCTTGACGAGGTTGATCGGGAGCGAGGTGCCGAACATCCCGACGCCGTAGCGCAGGGGCGAGGTCGCGGGCCGCGGCGTCTCTACCTGCGACGGCCCTGCCAGATCCCGGCCGGATCGCGACGACCCTGCCGGGGGAATGCTCTCCGGCGTGCCCGTTGCCGCTCGCTCGGCGTTCACGCCCGTGAGCCTAGCTCACCACCTGCCGACCAGGTCGATGCCCTGCCGCTCGACCTCCCGGATGAAAACGGGGTCGCCCAGCAGGCGCAGCTCCCACGTCCGCTTGCGCCACCACCCCGCCGACGCCTCCCGCAGCCGCGCCGTGTCCGGCGCCGGATGCAGGAAGATCTCGCTCGCGCCCTCGGGCAGCCGGTCCAGCAGGCGCAGGTAGTGGTCCCGCAACGTCACGTAGTCCCGCGCCTCGGCGTCTCCCCCGCGGTGGGTGGCGATGACGCGCGGCAGCCGGACGCCCGCGGCATCGGCCGCCGCCACGGCGCTCGCGTGCCGCGTCCGGACGGCGGGCGTGGCGAGCAGGGGGTCGTCGTCGCCGTACAGCTCCAGGCCGCGCGGCAGGCGCAGTGCCATCCCACGCTGCGCGCACACACCGATGGCCTCGGGCAGGTAGGAGCGGCCCGCCAGCCCGTAGAGCGAGCCGCGGTGGGAGTCCAGGCGGTCCGGCGCGGGCAGGCCGACGGCGGCCGCGGCCCGCGTCAGGGTGTCCGCCTGGGTGGTGATCCGGTCGACGACGTCGTCGAAGCCGCCGTCGGGCTCCGGTACCGGCAGGACCACGTGCACGCCGGGTGCGACGTCGGGCGCCACGCGGGCGAAAAGCTCCACGGCCCGCGCGACGGCGGAGCTCGCCGGATCGCTCGCGTCCGGGCCGTCGGTGCCAGGGCCGCGCTCCGGACCGCCGTCCAGCCCGTTCCCCGATCTGTCCTCCGGCCCGGCGGCGATCACGCCGACCGCCGTCAGCGGGGAGCCGGCCAGCAGTGCTGCGATCTCGCGGTCGGCGTCGGGGTCGGTCCCGGCGTCGTCCGCGGTGAGGACGAGGCTGCGCGTCATGTGCCCAGTCTGGCCGGTCAGCCGCTGCCGATCACGCTCGTCCCCAGCGCTTCGCCGACCTCGCCGAGCTCCACCTCGAGGTCCCACGGCGTCGTGATGTGCGGGATCGTCGCGGGGACGGAGGTCGCCACGGCCGTGTACAGGGTCAGGCTGGCGCCCAGCGTGTCGGCGCGCCAGACGCCGGGGCCGACCACCTCGAACTCCCCCGCCGCTGTGCGGTGCAGGACCACCACGTACTCCTGGCCCTCCCGCAGGACAGCCGGCAGGCCGTCCCCGGGCGGCGACGCCGTGGATCCGACCTGGGTCACGGCGATGCTGGCGTTCCTCGCGACGACGCCGAGCAGCACCTTGCGCAGCTGGAGCTCGGTGCGGGTGTACGGCACGCGGTCGACGACGTCGACGTCGGCGCCACCGGCCTGCACCAGGGCGACGATGTCGGCGTCGGCGACCAGCTGCTCGACCGTGCCGTACTCCTCCGGCGCGGTGAAGTTCGCCGTGCTGACGCCCGTGGCGCAGCCGCTGAGCAGCCCGGCAGCGGCGAGCGCGCCCACCAGGACCCCCGTGTGCTGTCGCATAGCCGGTCCCGTCCCCCTCGTCCCCAGTCGCCAGGTGCCTCGTTCGGCGCCTCCCCCGGGAGAGAGAGCGACGGGACGTAGCGCTTGGTGCACTGGCTCACGAGCGCCACGTCATGCGCTCGTCGTGCAACGAATGCTCCCCCGTTGCACGAATGCGGGACAAGGTGTGGCCCGGGCGATACCGGGCGGATCGAACCGTCAATTTGGCGCCATATGAAAACGCGGGGCGGATATGCGGATCTGCCCGGTTTCGTCAGGCGGCGTGCGCCCGGCCTATCGCGCGCACGAGCCCCGACGTGGAGATCGAGCCCATGCGGTACCGCTCCACCGCGCGGACGAGCGCGTCGCTGACGTCCCGCGGCACCCGCGAGGACCGCGCGGCCGGGTACCAGATCTCCCGGTCGAACACGCCGGTCCGCCGGGCGGGGCCGCGGTACAGCCGCCCGGCGAGGGGCGGCGGTCCTGCGACAGGCGGTGCGGGCACGGGCGGCGGAGGGACCGGGGGATGCCCGGCGGGCCCCGCTGCCGTTGCTCCGGGAACCGGGGCGGACGACGCCGGCAGGGCCGGACGGTCGGCCAGGCGCGACGCGCGGTACCGGGCGCCGGGGTTCCAGCGCAGCGTGGGCATCTTCGGCGCGGGCGACCGCACTCCGCTGGTCTCGCGGCGCGGGGCAGGCGCGTCCGGCACCTCGGCGGCCTGCGTCGTCGAGCCGGCCCCCGAGCTCGCCGCCTGCTCGGCGTGCGCCGTGCGCAGTGCCGCGACGATCCGGGCCACGCGGTCGGTGTCGGCGTTCAGGAGGTGCGCGTTCGCGTCCTCGGGGCTGTCCGCGCTCGCGCCGTCCGAGACCGGGCTCTCCGTACCGTCCGCCATGACCGCGCTCCCTCGCCCTCGTCGCGGCCACGACCAGTGGCGACCGCTGTCCCATATGTTCCCCGCCCTGCCCTGGGCATGCAAGCCCCCGGGCAGGGTGCGCACCGGTCCCGGCGGGCCGGGCTCCGGCGGGCCGGGCTCCGGCGGGTCAGTCCCCGCCGAGCATGTCCAGGAAGCTCGGGGTGCTCGAGAACGGGTCGGCCGGCTTGTCGTGCTCGCCGCGTGCGGACACGAGGCCGGCGAAGGACCGGCCCGCCCGCTCGATGCGCTGCGGCAGGGAGCTGCCGCCGTCGTCGTGCCCCGCGCCACCGGACTGTGCCCAGTCGTCGGTGGCGGCGAAGACCGACGTCGTGACGACGTCGGCCCGCAGGTAGGTGAACAGCGGGCGCATCGAGTACTCGAGTGCGAGCGAGTGCCTGGGGGTGCCGCCGGTCGCGCCGAGCAGCACGGGCATGCCCGTGAGGGCCTCCTTGTCGAGGATGTCGACGAACGACTTGAACAGCCCCGAGTAGGTGGTGGTGAACAGCGGGGTGACGGCGATGACGCCGTCGGCCTGCGTGATCGTCTCGATGTCGCGTGCCAGGTCGCCCGTGGGGAACCCGGTGAGCATCGCGTCGATGATCGCGTGGCCGTGGTCGCGCAGCTCCACCATCTCGACCGTCACGTCGTGGCCGAGGGCCTCGAGCTCGCGCGCGGTCGCGTCGGCCAGGCGGTCGGCCAGCAGGCGCGTTGACGAGGGCTGCCCCAGCCCGGCGTGCACGACGGCGATGGTGCGCGGGGTGCGGCCCTCGGGCCCGCTGAAGTCCTCGGCGTCGAACGGCGAAGCGGTGGTCATGAAAGGACCTCCTCGGCCCGCTTGCCGGTGTACTCGTCCCCGCCGTCGCCGACGTGGGTGGCGCCGGTCTCGCCCTTGGCCCGGGCGGCGGCGACCCGCTCGGCGTGCGTGGGCGGGTTGGCCGGAACGTCGGCCGGACGCTTGGCGTCGGCGATCTTTCGCAGCTCCGGCACGACGTCAGAGGCCAGCAGGTCGATCTGCTCCAGGACCGTCTTGAGCGGCAGGCCGGCGTGGTCGGTGAGGAACAGCTGGCGCTGGTAGTAGCCGACGTCGTCGATGAAGGACCCGTAGCGGTCGATGACCTGCTGCGGCGAGCCCACGGTCAGCGGCGTCTCGCGCGTGAAGTCCTCCATGCTGGGGCCGTGCCCGTAGACGGGCGCGTTGTCGAAGTACGGGCGGAACTCGTCCCAGGCGTCCTGGCTGTTCTTGCGGACGAAGGCCTGGCCGCCGAGGCCCACGATCGCCTGGTCGGCACGGCCGTGGCCGTAGTGCTCGAACCGCTGGCGGTAGAACTGGACCATCTGCTTGGTGTGGCTCATGGGCCAGAAGATGTTGTTGTGCAGGAACCCGTCGCCGTAGTAGGCGGCCTGCTCGGCGATCTCGGGGCTGCGGATCGAGCCGTGCCAGACGAAGGGCGGGACGCCGTCCAGCGGGCGCGGCGTGGCGGTGAAGCCCTGCAGCGGGGTGCGGAACTTGCCCTCCCAGTCCACGACGTCCTCGGTCCAGAGCCGGTGCACGAGCGCGTAGTTCTCGATGGCGAGCGGGATGCCCTGGCGGATGTCCTGCCCGAACCACGGGTACACCGGTCCGGTATTGCCGCGGCCCATCATGAGGTCCATCCGGCCGTCCGAGATGACCTGGAGCATCGCGTACTCCTCGGCGATGCGGACCGGGTCGTTGGTCGTGATCAGCGTCGTCGCGGTGGACAGCGTGACGTGCTTGGTGACGCCGGCCAGGTAGCCGAGCATCGTCGTCGGGCTGGAGGCCACGAACGGCGGGTTGTGGTGCTCACCGGTGGCGAAGACGTCGAGGCCCGCCTCGTCGGCGTGCTTGGCGATGGTGAGCATCGCCTTGACGCGCTCGGTGTCGTCCGGGGTGTGCCCGGTCGTCGGGTCCGTCGTCACGTCGCTGACACTGAAGATCCCGAACTGCATGATGCTGCGCTCCCCATGATCGTGTTGCCCGTGGTGCTGCTGGGTCCTGCTCCTGATAGTCCATGCATCTGCATGCACATGGGCCTCAACCGGCTGCTATCGTCGATTGTTCCCACGGTGCCCACTCCCACCTGCCGTGACGTACGTGAGATCGCGCACATCAGCGCCCAGTTTGCCCGGAGTGCGCTTGCGAGCGCACATCCGACGCGTAGCCTGATCAGACGGCTGGAAAATAGACGGCTGGAACGGCTGGAACATCACAGAGGGTCCCTGCGTTGGCTATACGGACCTTTTTCCGCCACCTATCCCGACAACCCTCTGGAGGACATCGTGCCCGACCGGTCCCTGCGCGGTATGAGCATCGGTAGTAAGAGCATGGAGTCCGACGAGGGCGTGGACTTCGCCCCTCGGTTCCAGGCCTACTACGACTGCCCCAACGGCCACACCATCATCCTGCCCTTCGCCACCGACGCGGACGTCCCCCCGATCTGGGAGTGCCGCTGCGGCGAGGAGGCACTCCTACGCGACGCCGAGAAGCCGGAGCCGAAGGCGACCAAGCCCCAGCGCACCCACTGGGACATGCTCCTGGAGCGCCGCACGGTCAAGGAGCTCGAGGACCTGCTCGACGAGCGCCTCGAGCTGCTGCGGGCCGGCAAGCTGCGCCGCTCGGCCTGACCGGCCGGCGGCTCCGAGCCGCCGCCGAGCAGCCACTGATTGAGAACGACCGTCGGGTCCGGGCCTCGTGCCCGGACC
>NZ_JBHUUX010000029.1:0-66185 GCF_042670845.1 Promicromonospora sp. NPDC057138
GTGTATAAGAGACAGAGTCTCCCTTGGTGACACAAGGGAGACCCGGACAGGCGCTCTACTTCGCGGACCTACTTCGGCGGGGTGGGGACGCCCAGGGCGTAGCGCATCGGCTCCAGCTTGGCCTCGGACTCCGCCAGCTCAGCCTGCGGGTCGGACGCCGCGACGATGCCGCAGCCGGCGAACAGCCGGATGTGGCGCTGGTTGCGCGGCGAGATCTCGGCCGAGCGCAGGGCGATGCCCCACTCGCCGTCGCCGTGGGCCCCCACCCAGCCCACCGGGCCGGCGTACCGGGCGCGGTCCAGGCCCTCGATCTCCCGGATGAGGCTGCGCGCGACGGTCGTCGGCGTGCCGCAGACGGCGGCACTCGGGTGCAGCGCGGCGGCGAGCGAGAGCGATGACGGCGGACGCCGGCCCGACGTCGGCCCCTGGTCGGTCAGCACGCCCGTCACGTCGGTCGCCAGGTGCATCACGTTCGGTAGGTGCAGCACGAACGGCGCCTCGGGCACGTTCATCGACGAGCAGAACGGCTCGAGGGCCGCGGCGACGGAGCGCACCGCGAACTCGTGCTCCTCGAGGTCCTTCGAGGAGCGGGCGAGCTGGGCGGCGTGCAGCAGGTCGGCGTCGGCCGGGGCGGCGGGCGAGCCCGGACCGTGCTCGCGGCGGATGGTGCCCGCCAGCACGCGCGAGGCGACCAGTCCCTTCTCGCTGCGGACCAGGAGCTCCGGCGTCGCGCCGACCATGCCGTCCACGCTGAACGCCCAGCAGGCGTCGTACGCGGACGCGAGGCGGCCGAGCAGGTGCCGGGTGTCCAGCGGGTGCTCGGCGGTCGCGACGACGTCGCGCGCGAGCACCACCTTCTCCAGCTCCCCGGTCTGGATCCGGGCCACACCCTCCGCGACGACGGCGGGCCAGTCCGCGGCCCCCACCGCGCCGTCGGCCAGCACGACGCGCCCCGGCTCGGTGACCGGCTGGTGCGGGTAGGCGGACAGCAGGTCGTCGCCCACCGGCGCGGACCGGTCGCCCACCAGGGAGATCGTGGTCATCCAGGCCCGGTCGCCCCGCCGTCCGACGACGACGCGCGGCACGATCAGCACGCCGCTCGCGCGCGCGGGGTCCTCGGACTCGTCGCCGGGCGTGACGTCGTCGAAGGCGAAGCTGCCGAACGCGACCAGGCCGCTGCCGGGCAGGGTCACGTCGTCGTGCACGACGGCGCGGTCGAGCACCTGGCGCCACGCGTCGTCGGCGTCGGCGAAGCGGCCCGGGCCGAACGTCTCGAACCGCAGCGCCTCGCCCCAGCCCACGAGCCCGTCGCCGTGCCGGACCCAGGCGAGCCCGTTGGTGTCGGGGAGCCGGTCGACGAGCGCGGTCGGGGTGTCGGGGAGGTCGTCGATCGCTACGGTGCGGACGACGAGCTCCGGGCCGTGGGGCGCGCCCCGCGGTATGTCGTCGGGCTCGGCCGGCGCGACGAGGGTCCAGGTGCCGGACGCGGGGGTGCCGGTCTGCGCACCGGGGGTGCGTCCGGCAGGTGAAGCGATCATCTGCTTCAGGATAAGCGCGCCGGGCCCCCGCCGGACCGCCCCGTAGCGGACCTCACACCGGCGGCTCACCCGTCGCGTGTGTTCGGCAATCTGTCAGGTGATCGGCAACTCGGGTTGCCGATCACCTGACAGATTGCCGACCACGCTCTGCCGGGTGGGCCGCGCCCACCGCAGCCGGCCGCCGGGCCGTGAAACTATGGCCGCATGTCCCGCGCAAGCCTGGAAAAGAAGCCGGCCGAGGTCGCGTCGATGTTCGACGGGATCGCCGCCCGCTACGACCTGACGAACGACCTCATCTCCCTGGGCCAGGACCGGCGCTGGCGCCGCCTCACGGTCGAGGCGGTCGCGGCGATGCCGGGCGAGCGCGTGCTCGACCTCGCCGCGGGCACCGGGACCAGCAGCGAGCCCTTCGCCGCGGACGGCGCGTTCGTCGTCCCGTCCGACTTCTCGATCGGCATGCTGCAGGTCGGCAAGACGCGCCGGCCGGACCTGCCGTTCGTCGCGGGCGACGCGACGCGGCTGCCGTTCGCCGACGAGTCCTTCGACGCCGTCACCATCAGCTTCGGCCTGCGCAACGTCGTGGACACGACGGCGGCCCTGCGCGAGATGCTGCGGGTGGTCCGGCCGGGCGGGCGCGCGGTGATCTGCGAGTTCGCTACCCCCACCTGGGCTCCGTTCCGGAAGGTCTACCAGGAGTACTTGATGCGGGCGCTGCCAATCGTGGCGAACGTCGTGACCCGCGACAAGGGCTCGTACGACTACCTGGCCGAGTCCATCCGGTCCTGGCACACCCAGGTCGACCTCGCGCGCCTCATGCTCGACGCCGGCTGGGAGCACGCGGCCTACCGCAACGTGACGGGCGGAATCGTGGCGCTCCACCGCGCCGTCCGCCCGTCCTGACCGTCCTCCACCGGACCGCCGAAGTAGAGCGCCTGTCCGGACACCCGCTCTACTTCGCCGATACCCGATCGGCGAAGTAGAGCCCGTGTCCGGACAGGCGCTCTACTTCGGCGATGAGGGGTGCCCCAAGTAAGGGGAACCTTCCTACACAATCCCCCCTAAGTGTGGCTAGGGTGTCGGTGTTGTGACAGGGTTCACAAGGGCGTGTCAGGAAGCCCGGCCGAACCCCGCGCAGCGAGGTCAGCAACGACCAGCAGCGGGTTCCCAACGGGGGTGAACGTGCGAAGAGAGAGACGCGACGACGCGGATGTCATCGTGGTGGGCGCCGGTCCGGCGGGCTCGTCCACCGCGCACTGGTGCGCGGCCGCGGGTCTCGACGTGCTGCTCCTGGAGAAGGGCGAGTTCCCGCGGGACAAGATCTGCGGCGACGGCCTGACGCCGCGCGCCGTGGCCGAGCTGGTCCGCATGGGCGTGCCCACCCGCGAGGAGGACGGCTGGATCCGCAACCGCGGCCTGCGCGTCCACGGCGGCGGCCGCTCCTACGAGCTCGACTGGCCCACCCTGACGACCTACCCGGGCTACGGCATGGCCCGCTCCCGGATGACGCTGGACCACACCCTGGCCCAGCACGCGCAGGCCAGCGGCGCCAAGCTGCTGCAGCGCACCAAGGTCACCGGCCCGCTCCGCGACGACGACGGCGGCCGCGTGGTCGGCGTGACCGCCCAGCCGCTCGACGCGCGCGGCCGCGCCGAAGGCCCCGTCAAAGAGCTGCGCGCGCCCGTCGTGGTGGCGGCCGACGGCGTCAGCTCGCGCTTCGCGCTCGCCGTCGGGCGGGAACGCCGGGACGACCGGCCGATGGGCACCGCCGTCCGCGCCTACTACCGCACCCCGCGCCACGACGACCCGTTCATGGAGTCGCACCTGGAGCTGTGGGACGGCGAGCCCGGCAAGAGCGACCTGCTCCCGGGCTACGGCTGGATCTTCCCGCTCGGCGACGGCACGGTGAACGTCGGCCTGGGCAGCGTGCACTCCACGCCCGCGCGCCAGTCCAAGGCGGGCATCGACTACCGGCGCCTCATGGAGACCTGGCTGGCCAAGAGCGCGCCGGAGGGCTGGGACCTGGTGCACGAGCCGGAGCGCGGGCCGATCCGCGGCGCGGCGCTGCCCATGGGCTACAACCGCGGCCCGCTCTACGCGGACGGTGTGCTCCTGGCCGGCGACTCCGCAGGCATGGTGAGCCCGTTCAACGGCGAGGGCATCGCGTACGGGCTGCAGGCCGGCCGGGTCGCGGCCGAGGCGATCAGCCAGGCCCGCCACAAGACCACCGACGCCGCCCGCGAGGCCACGCTCGCCACCTACGCGGACCGGATGCGCGACGACCTGGGCGGCTACTACACGCTGGGCCGCTGGTTCGTGCGGCTCATCGAGCACCCCGAGATCATGCGCCTGTGCGTCCGGTACGGGCTGCCTCGCCAGGTCGTCATGCAGTTCACGCTCAAGCTCCTGTCCGACTGCTACGAGCCCCACGGCGGCGACTGGGTCGACCGCGTCATCGCGGGCCTGACCAGGGTGGTCCCGAGCTCATGAACATCACGTCCACGAAGGGCACGTCGTCCACGAAGGGCACAGCATGAATCCCTACGTACCGATCCTGATCCTGATGGCGATCGGGGCCGTCCTGGCGCTCGGTGGCGTCGCCGCGAGCGCTGTCATCGGCCCCAAGCGGTACAACCGCGCCAAGCTCGACTCGTACGAGTGCGGCATCGAGCCGACGCCGCACGCGGTGGGCGGTGGCCGGCTGCCGATCAAGTACTACCTGGTGGCGATGACATTCATCGTCTTCGACATCGAGGTCGTCTTCCTCTACCCGTGGGCCGTGGACTTCACGACGCTCGCGACGTTCGGGCTGGTGGCGATGCTGGCGTTCCTGGCGCTGATCACCGTCCCGTTCGTCTACGAGTGGCGCCGCGGCGGTTTCGACTGGGTCTGAGCTAGCGACTTCATGCGCGGCGCCCGACGGCGCGGCGCAGCGACGCCGGGCGGGTCCCGGCAGCAAGGAGGGGACATGGGTGTCGAGGAAGCGCCGTCAGGGTTCCTGCTGACGACGATCGAGGATCTCGCGGGCTACCTGCGCAAGGCTTCGCTGTGGCCGGTGACGTTCGGCCTGGCCTGCTGCGCCATCGAGATGATGGCGGCGGGGGCGTCGCGGTACGACCTGTCGCGGTTCGGCATGGAGGTGTTCCGCGCCTCGCCGCGCCAGGCGGACCTGATGATCGTGGCGGGCCGGGTGAGCCAGAAGATGGCCCCGGTGGTGCGCCAGGTGTACGACCAGATGAGCGAGCCCAAGTGGGTGCTCTCCATGGGCGTGTGCGCGTCGTCGGGCGGGATGTTCAACAACTACGCGATCGTGCAGGGCGTGGACCACATCGTGCCGGTCGACATCTACCTGCCGGGCTGTCCGCCGCGGCCGGAGATGCTGATCAACGCGATCCTCGGGCTGCACGACCAGATCCAGAACGCGCCGCTGGGCGTGAACCGGATCGAGGCGGCGCGGGCGGCCGAGGCGGCCGCCATGGAGGCCACGCCGACCTTCGAGATGAAGGGCCTGCTGCGATGAGCGACGTCACGCCGGGCGGCGATCAGGGCTCGGCCCTGACGCCCCCGGAGGGGGCGGCCACCTTCGAGGTGGTCGAGGTCAAGAAGGGCATGTTCGGCGCCCAGGGCTCGGGCGACACGTCCGGCTACGGCGGCCTGGTCACGCCCGTCGCGATGCCCGCGGCGTCGCCCCGCCCGTACGGGAGCTGGTTCGACCAGGTGGTCGACGTCCTGGCAGAGGTGCTGGAGGACGCCGCGCGGACTGGTGGGCCCACCTTCGACCAGGCGATCGAGAAGGTGGTCGTGGACCTGCACGGCGCCCAGAGCGCGGACGCCAAGCAGGCGGAGCTGACGATCGACGTCGCCCGCGAGCACCTCGTCGCCGTCTGCCAGGCGCTGCGGGACGACCAGGACCTGCGGTTCGAGCTGTCGCTCGGCGTGAGCGGCGTGCACTACCCGCACGACGCCGGCCGCGAGCTGCACGCCGTCTACCACCTGGCCTCGGTCACGCACTCGCGCCGGCTGCGGCTGGAGGTCGCCGCGCCCGACGACGACCCGCACATCCCGTCCACCACGTCCGTGTACCCGTCCAACGACTGGCACGAGCGGGAGACGTTCGACTTCTTCGGGATCGTCTTCGACGGACACCCCGCCCTGACCCGCATCGAGATGCCGGACGACTGGGTGGGCCACCCGCAGCGCAAGGACTACCCGCTCGGCGGCATCCCCGTCGAGTACAAGGGGGCCACGGTGCCCCCGCCGGACACGAGGAGGAGCTACTCATGAGCGCTCCCACTGCGGCTCCGCACGCGACCAGGCCCGCGGGGAACGAGGACATGTCGTCCACGGTTCGCGCCTTCGAGGCCTATGGCGACGGCGACTGGGACGACATCGCGCGCGAGGCGATCGGCGAGGAGCGGATCGTCGTCAACATGGGTCCGCAGCACCCGTCCACGCACGGGGTGCTGCGCCTGATGCTGGAGATCGACGGCGAGACCGTCACCGAGGCCCGCGCCGGCATCGGCTACCTGCACACGGGCATCGAGAAGAACATGGAGTTCCGGACGTGGACGCAGGGCACCACGTTCTGCACGCGCATGGACTACGTGGCGCCCCTGTTCCAGGAGGCCGCGTACTGCCTCGCCGTCGAGAAGCTCCTCGGCATCACGGACGACATACCCGAGCGCGCCTCCGTGATCCGGGTCCTGATGATGGAGCTCAACCGGATCTCGTCCCACCTGGTCTGCCTCGGCACCGGCGGCAACGAGATGGGCGCCACCACCGTGATGACCGTCGGGTTCACCGCCCGCGAGGAGATCCTGCGCCTGTTCGAGGCCGTGACCGGCCTGCGCATGAACCACGCGTACATCCGCCCCGGCGGCGTGGCGGTCGACACCCCCGAGGGCTTCACCACCCAGGCCCGCGCGGCCCTGGTGAAGGTGCGCGGCTACCTCAAGCAGCTCACCGACCTCATGCTCGCCAACCCGATCTTCAAGGCCCGCCTGACCGGCGTCGGCGTCCTGAACCTGTCCGGGTGCATGGCGCTCGCCGTGACCGGGCCGGTGCTGCGCTCCACGGGCCTGCCGTACGACGTCCGCAAGGACAACCCGTACTGCGGCTACGAGACGTACGACTTCGACGTCCCCACCTCGAAGGGCGCCGACTGCTACGACCGGGCGGTGCTCCGCATCGAGGAGTGCTACCAGTCCCTGAAGATCGTCGAGCAGGCCATGGAGCGGCTCGACCGCACGGAGGGCGAGCCGGTCATGGTGGCCGACAAGAAGATCGCCTGGCCCGCCCAGCTCGCCGTCGGCGGCGACGGCCAGGGCAACTCGCTGGAGCACATCAAGAAGATCATGGGCACCTCCATGGAGGCCCTGATCCACCACTTCAAGCTGGTCACCGAGGGCTTCCGCGTCCCCGTCGGCCAGGCCTGGCAGACCGTGGAGCACCCGCGGGGCGAGCTCGGCGTGCACGTCGTGTCCGACGGCGGCACCCGGCCCTACCGCGCGCACTTCCGCGACCCCTCGTTCAACAACCTCCAGGCCACGTCGGTGATGTGCGAGGGCGGCCAGGTGGCCGACGTCGTCGTCGCCGTCGCGTCCCTGGACCCCGTGCTGGGAGGTGTGGACCGATGACCGCAGACCCGCAGGCAGCGGCCGCGACGAAGACCCGCTACGACGCCGACACCCTGGCGGCGCTGACCACCGACGCCACGGCGATCATGGAGCGCTACCCGGACCCCCGCTCCGGCCTGCTGCCGATGCTGCACCTCGTGCAGTCCGTCGACGGCTACGTCAGCCGCGACGGCATCCTGTTCTGCGCCGAGATGCTCGGCATCACCGCCGCCGAGGTCTCCGCCGTCGCCACCTTCTACACCCAGTACAAGCGCCACCCCAACGGCACCTACACCGTGGGCGTGTGCACCAACACGCTCTGCGCCGTGATGGGCGGCGACGCGATCTTCGACGAGCTGAGCGACCACCTCGGCGTCGGGCACGACGAGACGACGCCCGACGGCGCCATCACGCTCGAACGCGTCGAGTGCAACGCCGCCTGCGACTACGCGCCCGTCGTGATGGTCAACTGGGAGTTCTTCGACAACCAGACGCCCGAGACGGCGACGGCGCTCGCGGACAAGCTGATCCTCGGCGAGGACGTCGTCCCGACACGGGGCGCCGCGTCCGTGTGCTCGTTCAAGGAGATGAGCCGGGTCCTGGCGGGGTTCCCCGACGGCCGCGCCGACGAGGGCGTGGCCGCGGGCGAGCCGACGCTCGCCGGGCTGAAGATCGCCCGCGAGCGCGGCTGGACGGCGCCCGGTTCGGGGGTCGAGCCTGTCGAGACCGGAACCGAGGTCTCGACAAGCTCGACCACCGGGAGCTCGACCAGCGGTGGGTCGACCACCGGACCGGTCGGCGCGCCGGGCTCGAGCGCCGAGCGCAAGCCCGCGACGCCGTCGGACACCGAAGTCGGCAAGGACAAGAAGCCCGGAGGGGACGCGAAGTGAACCTCACACCGGTACTGACCGATACCTGGGACAAGGACCGCTCCTGGCGCCTGTCCACCTACGAGCGGGCCGGCGGGTACGCCGGGCTCAAGAAGGCCCTGACGATGGACCCGGCCGACCTGGTGCAGACCGTCAAGGACTCGGGTCTGCGCGGCCGCGGCGGCGCGGGCTTCCCCACGGGCATGAAGTGGGGCTTCCTGCCCCCGCCCGACGGCGGCCCGCGGTACCTGGTCGTCAACGCGGACGAGTCCGAGCCGGGCACCTGCAAGGACATCCCGCTCATGCTCGTCAGCCCCCAGCACCTGATCGAGGGCGTGGCGATCACGAGCTTCGCGATCGGCTGCGACCACGCGTTCATCTACGTGCGCGGCGAGGTGCTGCACGTCTACCGGCGGCTGCTGAACGCCGTCGAGGAGGCGTATCAGGCGGGCTACCTGGGCAAGAACATCCAGGGTTCGGGCTTCGACCTCGACGTCACGGTGCACGCCGGCGCCGGCGCCTACATCTGTGGCGAGGAGACGGCGCTGCTCGACTCGCTGGAGGGCCTGCGCGGCCAGCCGCGGCTCAAGCCGCCGTTCCCCGCCGTCGCGGGCCTCTACGCGCGGCCCACCGTGGTGAACAACGTGGAGTCCATCGCGTCGGTCCCCGCGATCATCACCAAGGGCGCCGACTGGTTCGCCTCGATGGGCACGGAGAAGTCGCAGGGCCACGGCCTGTTCTCCCTGTCCGGGCACGTCACCCGGCCCGGCCAGTACGAGGCGCCGCTCGGCATCACGCTGCGCGAGCTGCTCGACATGGCGGGCGGCGTCCGTGCGGGGCACGAGCTGAAGTTCTGGACCCCCGGCGGGTCGTCGACGCCGATCTTCACTCAGGACCACCTGGACACCCCGCTCGACTACGAGTCCGTGGGCGCCGCCGGGTCGATGCTCGGCACGCGTGCGCTGCAGATCTTCGACGAGACGGTGTGCGTGGTCCGTGCGGCGAGCCGCTGGACCGACTTCTATGCGCACGAGTCGTGCGGCAAGTGCACGCCGTGCCGCGAGGGCACGTACTGGCTCAAGCAGGTGCTGCACCGCATCGAGGCGGGCGAGGGGCAGGACGGCGACCTCGAGCTGCTCCTCGACCTGTGCGACAACATCCTGGGCCGGGCGTTCTGCGCGCTGGGCGACGGCGCGGTCTCGCCGATCACCTCCAGCATCCAGCTGTTCCGCGACGAGTACCAGGCGCACATCGACGGGCACGGCTGCCCGTTCGACCCGAGCGCGTCGGCCCTCTTCGCGTACACCCCCAAGACACGGACACCGGGCGCCCTCGCGGGCGCCGGCGCGGGAGGTCACTGATGACCGTCACCACCAACAAGCCCTCGACCGAGGCCGCACCGGTCGAGCTGGTCACCTTCACCATCGACGGCACGGAGGTCAGCGTCCCCAAGGGCACGCTGATCATCCGGGCCGCCGAGCAGGCAGGGATCCAGATCCCGCGGTTCTGCGACCACCCGCTGCTGGCGCCCGCGGGCGCCTGCCGGCAGTGCCTCGTCGAGGTCGCCATGCCGGACCGCGAGGGCAACGTGCGGCCCATGCCGAAGCCGCAGGCGTCCTGCACGATGACGGTCGTGCCGGGCATGGTCGTCAAGACGCAGCACACCTCCGCCGTCGCCGACAAGGCGCAGCAGGGGGTCATGGAGCTGCTGCTCATGAACCACCCGCTGGACTGCCCGGTCTGCGACAAGGGCGGCGAGTGCCCCCTGCAGAACCAGGCGATGTCGAACGGCCGGTCCGACACGCGGTTCGTCGACGTCAAGCGCACCTTCCCCAAGCCGATCGCGCTGTCCACGCAGATCCTGCTGGACCGCGAGCGCTGCGTGCTGTGCCAGCGCTGCACCCGGTTCAGCGAGGAGATCGCGGGCGACGCGTTCATCGCGCTGCAGGACCGGGGCGCCCACCAGCAGATCGGCCGGTACGACGAGGACGTGCTCGGGTTCGCGGGCGCCTCGACGTCGAACGGCCCGGTGGACCGCCCGATCGGGGAGGCCACCACGGACACCTCCGGGCGGCCGTTCTCGTCCTACTACTCCGGCAACACCGTGCAGATCTGCCCGGTGGGTGCGCTCACCGGCGCGGGCTACCGCTTCCGGTCGCGGCCGTTCGACCTGGTCAGCACCGAGAGCATCGCCGAGCACGACTCCTGCGGCTCCGCGATCCGCATCGACCACCGCCGCGGCCAGGTGCTGCGGCGGCTGTCGGGCGAGGACCCGGTGGTCAACGAGGAGTGGATCACCGACAAGGACCGCTTCGCTTTCACCTGGCAGTCCGCGGGGGACCGCATCGCGACGCCGCTGGTCCGGGAGGGCGGCGAGCTCCGGCCCGCGTCCTGGGTCGAGGCGCTGGAGATCGCGGCGGCCGGCCTGACCCGGGCCCGGCAGGGCGGCGGCGTCGGCGTGCTGCCGGGCGGCCGGCTCACCGTCGAGGATGCCTTCGCGTGGTCGCGCTTCGCCCGCACGGCGCTCGGTACCAACGACGTCGACCAGCGCGCCCGCGTGCACTCCGCCGAGGAGGCCGCGTTCCTGGGCCGCGTCGTCGCGGGGTCGGGCGTCGGGGTGACGTTCGGCGACCTCGAGAAGGCGCCCGCCGTGCTGCTCGTCGGCCTGGAGGCCGAGGAGGAGGCGGGCGTCACGTTCCTGCGGCTGCGCAAGGGTTCCCAGGGGAAGGCGAAGACCAAGGTCTTCTCGATCGCCCCCTACGCGACCCGCGGCCTGACCCGCATGGACGGCACGCTGCTGCCGGCCGCGCCGGGCACCGAGGCCGAGTGGCTGCACAGCCTGACCACCAGCCTGGCGGGCGGCCTGCTCCCGGCCGACGCGCCGACGTCGGACATCGACACCAGCGCCCTGGCCCAGCCGGGCGCGGTCATCCTCGTGGGCGAGCGCCTCGCGGGCTCGCCCGGCGCGTACGCGGCGGCCGTCGGCCTCGCCGAGGCGACGGGCGCGCGGCTCGCGTGGATCCCGCGCCGCGCGGGCGAGCGCGGCGGCGTCGAGGCGGGCCTGCTGCCCGGCCTGCTGCCGGGCGGGCGCCCGGTCGCGGACGCCGCGGCGCGCGCGCAGGTCGCCCAGGCCTGGGGCGCGGAGATCCCGCGCACCCCGGGCCGCGACACCGCGGGCATCCTCGACGCGCTGGCGTCTGGTGCGCTGGGCGGGGCGATCGTCGGCGGCGTGGAGCTCGCCGACCTGCCCGACCCGGCCGCCGCACGCGCGGCGCTCGGGGCTGCCGGGTTCGTCGTGAGCCTGGAGGTGCGGGCCTCGGAGGTGACCGAGCTGGCCGACGTCGTGCTGCCGGTCGCGCCCCCCGTGGAGCGCGCCGGCTCGTACTGGAACTGGGAGGGCCGCGTGCGGTCCTTCGGCGCGGCGCTCGACTCGAGTGCCCTGCCCGACCACCGCGTGCTGCACGCGCTGGCGCAGCACTTCGGCGTGGACCTGCAGGCGGCGTCGCCGGCCGAGGCCCACCTCTCCATCGCGATGACCCAGCGCGACGCGTGGGACGGCGACCGGCCGGCCGTCCAGGACGCGGGTCCGGCCGAGCCGCCCGCCGTCGGGCCCGGGCAGGCGGTGCTCGCCACCTGGCGGCTGCAGCTCGACGCCGGCCGCGGCCAGGACGGCGAGCAGTTCCTCGCCGGCACGGCCAAGCAGGCCGTGGCCCGGATGTCCGCCGCTACGGCGGCCGGCTTCGGCGTGGCCGACGGCGGCCGGGTCGCGGTCAGCACGGCGCGCGGCACCGTCGAGGTGCCCACCGCCGTGACCGACTCGATGGTCGACGGCGTCGTGTGGCTGCCGCTGAACAGCGCAGGCAGCCGCGTGCACGACACCCTCGGCGCGACGGCGGGCGACCTCGTCTCCGTCACCGCGACGGAGCGCACGGAAGGAAACGCCCGATGAACCCGGTGATCGTGGCCGCGGCCGCACCCGGCGTGGCCGCCGACTTCTCGCAGGAGACCATCTGGGCCTCCATCGTGAAGGCCGTGCTGATCGTGGTGTTCCTGCTGACCAGCGTGCTCTTCGCGATCTGGTTCGAGCGCAAGGTCGTCGCGCGCATGCAGGTGCGCCCCGGACCCAACTGGCACGGCCCGTTCGGCCTGCTGCAGTCGCTCGCGGACGCCATGAAGCTCCTGCTCAAGGAGGACATGACGGTCACGCGGGCCGACCGGTTCGTGTACCTGCTGGCGCCGATGATCTCGGTGTTCTGCTCGCTGCTGGTGTTCGCCGTCATCCCGTTCGGGCCGAGCCTGCCGTTCCCCTGGACGGACTGGACCACCCCGGCGCAGCTCACCGACTTCCCGGTCGCCGTGTTGTACGTGCTGGCCGCGGCGTCGCTCGGGGTCTACGGCATCGTCCTGGGCGGCTGGGCCTCCGGCTCGACCTACCCGCTGCTCGGCTCGGTGCGTTCGACGGCGCAGGTGATCAGCTACGAGCTCGCGATGGGCCTGTCGCTGGTGAGCGTGTTCATCATGGCGGGGTCGATGTCGACGTCGCAGATCGTGTCCAGCCAGACGCAGATCTGGTGGTTCATCCCGCTGGCCCCCGCGTTCGTGATCTACGTGATCTCGATGATCGGCGAGACCAACCGCCTGCCGTTCGACCTCCCCGAGGCCGAGGGCGAGCTCGTCTCCGGCTACATGACCGAGTACTCGTCGATGAAGTTCGCCTGGTTCTTCCTGGCGGAGTACATCAACATGCTCAACGTGTCCGCGGTCTGCGTGACGCTGTTCCTCGGCGGCTGGCGGGCACCGGTGCCCGACGGGTTCCTGGGCGGCGCCCTCAACGAGGGCTGGCTGCCGGTCATCTGGTTCCTCGTGAAGCTGTGGGCCGTCATGTTCGTGTTCGTGTGGGTGCGCGGCACGCTGCTGCGCCTGCGCTACGACCAGTTCATGGTGTTCGGCTGGAAGGTGCTCATCCCGGTCGCGCTGGGCTGGGTCGTCGTGCTCTCGGTCGTGCAGTGGCTGCAGCGCGTGCAGGGCGTCACCTACCAGCAGTTCATCCCGGTCATCGTCGGGGCCGCCGTCGTCTTCATCGCGGTCATGTGGTTCTGGCCGGAGAAGAAGGAGGCGCCACCGGGCGCCGGCACGGAGAAGGAGCCCGTCGACGCGTTCGCCGGCGGGTTCCCCGTGCCCCCGCTGCCCGGCGAGAAGCTGCCCCCGTCCAAGCGGTTCGGAAAGGAGGTCCACGGTGAGTGAGCACCAGGAGTATCAGCCCCTGCGACCCCAGCCGGGGCCCATCGGGGAGATCTTCGCCCCCGTCGCGGGCTTCGGCGTGACGCTGTCGTCGATGTTCAGGCCCACGGTCACTGAGCAGTACCCGCGCGAGAAGGTGCCCACCCAGCCCCGGTTCCACGGCCGGCACCAGCTCAACCGGTACGCCGACGGGCTGGAGAAGTGCATCGGCTGCGAGCTGTGCGCATGGGCCTGCCCGGCCGACGCGATCTACGTGGAGGGCGCGTCCAACGCGGCCCTGCCGGAGAACGCCGGCCTGACGGTGAACGCGGACGACGCGCAGGGGGCCCACATGAGCCCCGGCGAGCGCTACGGCTCCGTCTACCAGATCAACTACCTGCGCTGCATCTTCTGCGGGCTGTGCATCGAGGCCTGCCCCACGCGGGCGCTGACGATGACGAACGACTTCGAGCTGGCCGGCCGGACCCGCGCAGGCATGATCTACGAGAAGCAGGACCTGCTGGCCCCGCTCTCCGAGGGCATGCTGGCCGCGCCCCACCCCATGGTGGAGGGCACCACGGACACCGACTACTACAGCGGCGACGTCCTGGGCCCGACGGCGGCGCAGGTCGGCTGGGTCCGCGAGCAGCGGCCGGACGACCCGACGCTGGACGCGGCCGAGGCGGTCGTGTCCGGCACGGCGCCCGCCCCCGGGACCAGGCAGCACGAGGCACGCCCGGAGGAGGGCCCCGGCGCCGCCGAGAAGTCCGCGGGCGCTGCCGCCGTCGGCTCGGTGCGGAACGGGGTGACGGCATGACCCCGGGCACGCTGGAGATCTCGGGCGGCGAGACCTTTCTGTTCTGGGTGATCGCCCCGCTCATGGTGCTCGCCGCGCTCGGCCTGCTGTTCGTGAAGCGGGCCGTGCACGCGGCGATGTGCCTCGTGTTCGTCATGGTCAGCATGGCGATCCTGTACATCACCCAGGAGGCGCCGTTCCTCGGCGTCGTGCAGGTCGTCGTGTACACGGGCGCCGTGATGATGCTGTTCCTGTTCGTGCTGATGCTCGTCGGCGTCGACGCCTCCGACTCGCTCACCGAGACCATCCGGGGGCAGCGCTGGCTCGGGCTGCTCATCGGCATCGGCCTCGCGGCGGTGCTCGGGGGCGTGGTGGGCCGCGCCGCGTTCCCGCCCGCCGTCGGCCTGGCCGGCGGCGACCCGGGCGGCGTCGCCAACCCGCAGGCCCTGGCCCGCGTGCTGTTCGGCGACTACGTGCTGGCCATGGAGGCCGTGGGCGTGCTGCTCGTGACGGCGGCGGTCGGCGCGCTGGTGCTCACGCACCGGCGCCGGCTCACGCCCAAGCAGAACCAGCGGTCGGTCGCGGACGCGCGGATCAAGGCGCTGCCCGACGGCGTGGTCCTCACCCCGCTGCCGTCGCCCGGCGTCTACGCGCGGTCCAACGCGATGGACACGCCGGCGCTCGGCCCGGACGGCGAGCAGGTGCCGCAGTCGGTGTCGCGGGTGCTGCGCATCCGCGGGCAGGAGCGGCCGGCGCCGCACGCGGCGGTGGTGGTCTCGACCAGCTCGACCCGCGAGGGGACGAGCTCGACCAGCGGGGCGACCAGCTCGACCCGCGAGGGGACGGGCTCGACCCGCGACGAGGAGGGCGACGCCTGATGGACATCACCAACTACGTGATCCTGGCCGCCGTGCTCTTCGCCATCGGGGCGACGACCGTGCTGCTGCGCCGCAACGCGATAGTCGTGTTCATGGGCGTCGAGCTCATGCTCAACGCGACCAACCTCGCCTTCGTCACCTTCGCCAGGATGCACGGCGACGTGACGGGCCAGGTGCTCGCCTTCTTCGTCATGGTCGTGGCCGCCGCCGAGGTAGTCGTCGGCCTCGCGATCATCGTGACGATATTCCGCACCCGCCGCTCGGCCTCGGTCGACGACGTCAACCTGCTCAAGGGCTGAAGGGTAGAGACGTGAACGACGTGATCGGGCTCGCCCCCTGGCTGGTCGGCTTCCCGCTGATCGGCGCAGCGATACTGCTGCTGGGTGGCAAGGCCACCGACCGCTGGGGCCACTGGCTCGGGGTGCTGGCCTCGGCCGCCGCCGGCGCCGTGGGCTTCATCCTGATGTTCCGCATGATCGGCACGGCGCCCGAGGAGCGCGCCATCGACCACCACCTGTGGACATGGCTGTCCGCGGGCGGCCTGGACGTGGACCTCGGCATCCGGCTGGACCCGCTGTCCATGACCTTCGTGATGCTCGTGACCTTCGTGGGCACGCTCATCCACGTGTACTCCGTGGCGTACATGGACCACGACCCGGACCGGCGCCGGTTCTTCGCGTACCTGAACCTGTTCGTCGCGGCCATGCTCACGCTGGTCCTCGCCGACTCCTACCTGTTGCTCTTCGTGGGCTGGGAGGGTGTCGGCCTGGCGTCCTACCTGCTCATCGGGTTCTGGGACACGGGGCGGCCCGCCGCCCGGGAGAACGCGGTCGCGGCCAAGAAGGCGTTCGTCATGAACCGCATCGGCGACATGGGCCTCATCGCGGCGATGGCGCTGATGTTCTCGGCCGTGGGCAGCGTCAGCTTCGCGGAGGTGCTGCCCGCCGCGGCCGGCGGCGGCGCCGCGGGGATCTCCCCGGCCGTCGCCACCGCGATCGGCCTGTGCCTGCTGCTCGCCGCGTGCGGCAAGTCGGCCCAGTTCCCGCTGCAGGCCTGGCTGGGCGACGCGATGGCCGGCCCGACGCCGGTCTCCGCGCTCATCCACGCCGCCACGATGGTCACCGCCGGTGTGTACCTCATGGTGCGGTCCGGCCCGATCCTCGAGGCGGCGCCGACGGCGCAGCTCGTCGTGGTGCTGGTCGGCGCGATCACGCTGCTGTTCGGTGCGGTGGTCGGTACCGCGAAGGACGACATCAAGAAGGCGCTGGCCGCCTCCACGATGTCGCAGATCGGGTACATGATGCTCGCCGCGGGCCTCGGCCCGGCCGGGTACGCGTTCGCGATCTTCCACCTGCTCACGCACGGCTTCTTCAAGGCGGGGCTGTTCCTCGGCGCCGGCTCGGTGATGCACGCGATGGGCGACGAGACCGACATGCGCCGCTACGGCGGGCTGTCGCGGTTCCTGCCGATCACGTGGATCACCATGGGTCTGGGCTGGCTGGCGATCCTCGGGATCCCGCCGTTCTCCGGCTTCTGGTCGAAGGACGGGATCATCGAGGCCGCGTTCATCCCGGTCGAAGGCCAGCCGTGGCGGGCGTGGGTCTTCGGGTCGGTCGCGGTGCTCGGCGCCGCGATCACCGCGTTCTACATGACCCGCCTGTTCTTCATGACGTTCGGCGGACGCCGCCCGCGCTGGAAGGACCACCGGCACCCGCACGAGGGTTCGCCACTGATGTGGTGGCCGCTCGTGTTCCTCGGCGTCGGGTCCGCGGCACTCGGTGCCGTGCTCGGCATCGGCGGCACGTTCGTCACCTGGCTGGAGCCGGTGGTCGGGGAGGCCGGGCACCACGAGCCGGTGCTCCCGGTGCCCGTGATCATCACGGCGACGCTGGTGGTCGTCGTGCTCGGCGCGCTGATCGCGTTCCGGATGTACGCGGTCCAGCTCGTACCCGTGGAGGCGCCGCGCGGCTCCGTCCTGACCCGGGCGGCCCGCAAGGACCTGTACCAGGACGCCGCCAACGAGACGCTGGTGCTGCTGCCCGCGCACGGGGTGGCGCGCCTGGTCGAGGTCGGCGACCGTGACGTCGTCGACCGCGGCTGGAGCGTCCTGCCCCAGGCCGTGTCGTGGTTCGGCGCGGTGTTCCGGAAGGCGCAGAGCGGCTACGTCCGCTCGTACGCGGCGGGCATGGCGGGCGGCGTCCTCGTGATCGCCGTCGTCGCCTGGCTCGTGGTCGGCCTCGGTGGTGCCCAGTGATCGGAGGAGAGATGTTTCCCTGGCTGACCGTGCTCATCGCATGGCCGCTGGTCGGCGCGGCCGTGGTGGGCCTGGGTGCGCTCGGCCGGTCCCGTACCGGCCCCGCGAGCGCCAGGACGGGCCTCGCCCGGCCGCTGGCGCTCCTGTTCTCGCTGGTCGAGGTGGTCCTGCTCGTCGGGGCGTTCGCCGCCTTCGACACAAGCGCGGCTGCTGAGCACCAGCTCGGCGCCACCTACCCGTGGATCCCGCAGATCGGCGTCTCGTACGCGGTGGCCGTCGACGGCGTCGGCCTGCTGCTCGTGGCGCTCGCCGTGGTGCTGGTGCCGCTCGTGCTGCTGGCCGCCTGGAAGGAGCAGGGCCGCGACGAAGTGCGGCTGCGCAAGTTCGTCGGGCTCGTGCTGCTGCTCGAGGCGTTCATGGTGGCGGTGTTCTGCGCCCGCGACGTCTTCCTGTTCTACGTGCTGTTCGAGGCGATGCTGATCCCGGCCTACTTCCTCATCGGCGGGTTCGGGCAGGGTGCCGGACGGCGCAGGGCCGCTGTCAAGTTCCTGATGTTCAGCCTGGGCGGCGGGCTGATCATGCTCGCAGCGGTCATCGCGCTGTACTTCCAGCTTCCGGCGGACCCCGAGACGGGCCTGCGTGCCTCCGACGCGTTCCTCACGACCAACCTGACCGGGCTCGAGATGAACCCCGTGGCCGAGCGCCTCATCTTCATCGGGTTCTTCATCGCGTTCGCGATCAAGGCCCCCATGGTCCCGGTGCACAGCTGGCTGCCCGACGTCGCGGGGAACGCCACCCCGGGCACGTCCACCCTCCTGATCTGCGTGCTGGACAAGGTCGGCACGTTCGGCATGCTGACCCTGTGCCTGCCGCTGTTCCCGGAGGCGTCCCGCTGGGCCGCGCCGTTCGTGATCGCGCTCGCCGCGATCTCGGTGCTGTACGGGGCGATCATGGCGATCATGCAGACCGACCTGCTGCGGCTGGTCGGCTGGACGTCGGTGAGCCACTTCGGCTTCATCATCCTGGGCATCTTCACCTTCACACCGCTGGGGACCGCCGGGTCGAGCTTCATGATGCTCAACCACGGCCTGGCCACCGGCGCGCTGTTCCTGGTGGCCGGGTTCCTCGTGGCCCGGCACCCGGAGAAGTCGCAGAAGATCGCGGCCTACAGCGGCCTGCGGTCGGTCACGCCGGTGCTCGCCGGGACGTTCCTCGTGGCGGGCCTGGCGACGCTGTCGCTGCCGGGCCTGGCCACGTTCGTCAGCGAGATCATGGTGCTGATCGGCGCGTTCAGCGGCGCCCCCGCCGGCTCGGCCGGCTGGGCGATCGCGGCCATCCCCGGTGTGGTGCTCGCGGCGGTCTACGTGCTGCTGACCTATCAGAAGATCTTCACGGGAGCGCCGGCGGCGGGGCTCGACGCCCTGCCCGACCTCAGGGTGCGTGAGCGCATCGTGGCGGCGCCGCTCGTGGCCGGACTCCTGGTGCTCGGACTCGTGCCGGGCCTGGCCCTGACCTATGTGAACGCGCCGGCCGACCAGTCGGCGGCCCTCACGGCGGTCGACGAACCGGCGGACGCCGCCGCGCAGATGGGGAGCGACAAGTGACCGAGTTCGTGGCACCCGAGATCGACTGGTTCGCCCTGGCACCGCTGATCGTGGTGCTGGGCGCGGGCGTGGTCGGCGTGCTCGTCGAGGCGTTCGTGCCCGCGCGGGCGCGCCGCATGACCCAGATCGTGCTGACCCTGGCGGCGCTGGCCGGCGGGTTCGCGTTCATCGCGGTGCTGTGGCCGCAGATCGTGGCGCAGCCCGTGCAGGTGGTGGGCGGCAGCGTGACGCTGACGCCGTTCGCCCTGGGCGCGCAGGGCATCATCGCCGTCCTGGCCTTCCTCGGCGTGCTCGTCGTCGCCGACCGCACGAACACCGGGCAGGACGCGTTCGCGCCCACGGCGTCGGCGGTGCCCGGCACCTCGTACGAGGACCTGGCCCGGCGCTCCGGCCTGGAGCAGACCGAGATCTACCCGCTGCTGCTGTTCGCGGCCGGCGGCATGATGCTGTTCGCCTCCACCGACGACCTGATCGTCATGTTCATCGCGCTGGAGGTGCTCTCGCTCCCGCTGTATGTCCTGTGCGCCACGGCGCGCCGGCGTCGGCTCCTGTCGCAGGAGGCCGCGGCCAAGTACTTCCTGCTTGGGGCGTTCGCCTCGGCGCTGTTCATCTTCGGCGTCGCTCTGATCTACGGGTTCGCCGGCACGGTGCGGCTCCTGGAGATCGCTCAGGCGGTGGGGCAGGGCGGCCTGCCCTTGGAGGGCATGAGCGGGCTGCTCGTGGCCGGCGTGCTGCTGGTGACGGTCGGCCTGCTGTTCAAGGTCGGCGCGGTGCCGTTCCACGCCTGGACGCCCGACGTCTACACCGGCGCCCCCACCCCGATCACCGGCTTCATGGCGGCGTGCACCAAGGTGGCCGCCGTCGCGGCGCTCGTCGAGGTGCTGTACCGCATCTCCATCGGCGTTGGGGCCAGCAACCCGGAGATCATGCGGCAGCTGCAGATAGTGATCGTCGTGGTCGCCGTCCTGACGATGGCCGTCGGCACCGTCGTCGGTTCGGTCCAGACCGACGTCAAGCGCCTGCTGGCCTACTCGTCGATCGCGCACGCCGGCTTCCTGCTGGTGGGCATCGCGGGCTTCAACGCGCCGGTGCAGTCGTCGACCCTCTTCTACCTGCTGGCCTACGGCATCGCCACGATCGGCGCGTTCGGCGTGGTCACGCTGGTGCGGGAACGCCGGATCACGCCGGGTTCCGGCGAGGACAACGGCCCGGTCGGCGACGACGGCGTCGTGCTCGGCGAGGCGACCGAGATCGCGCAGTGGGCGGGCCTGGGCCGCAAGGCCCCGTGGCTGACCGGCGCGTTCGCGCTGTTCCTGCTGTCGATGGCGGGCATCCCGCTCACCGCCGGGTTCATCGCCAAGTTCGGCGCGTTCACCGGGGCGACGTCGGGCGGCCTGTGGTGGCTCGCGGTGCTCGGCGTGCTCGCGTCGGTGGTCGCCGTCGCGTTCTACCTGCGGCTGCTGGTGGTCATGGTGTTCCAGCGGGCGCAGGACGAGCCGGCGGAGTCGCGGGTGGAGCTCGCCGAGACGACACCGGGAGCCGAGCCGGGCGAGGCCGAGATCTCGACCAGCGGGGGTGGGCTCGAGGTCTCGACAAGCTCGACCAGCGGGGGCGGCAGCGCGACCGCCACCCTGGCCAGGGTGCAGGTCACGACCGCGCAGCGGGTGGTCGTGACGGTGGTGCGGTCCCGCGGACCGGCCGCCGTGGCGATCGCCGTCTGCGCGATCGTGACAGTGATTCTCGGCGTTTTCCCGTCCCCGGTTCTCGGTCTGGTGGAACAGGCAAGTAAGTTCGTGCCGTGACCTCCGCACCGCTGCCGCCCCAGACGACGACGGGTATGTCCGCGTCGGCTTCTCCGGCCGCTCCGTCGAACCTGCCCGACCCGACCGCGCTCGGCCTGCCGATCTCCGACCCGGAGCTGGCGTCGCGCCTCGCGGACCGGCTGACGGGCGTCGACGAGGCGCTCCTGGAGGCCGTCGCCAGCGCCGACAAGCTGGCCGACGGCGCCTCCCGGCACCTCATCGACGCCGGCGGCAAGCGGTTCCGCCCGCTGCTCACCCTGCTGACGGGTGAGCTCGGCGACGGAGCCGCCCGCGGCGTCGTCGACGCGGCGGTGGTGGTGGAGCTGACGCAGGTCGCCTCGCTGTACCACGACGACGTCATGGACTCGGCGCCGATGCGGCGCGGGGCGCCGTCGGCCCACATGGTGTGGGGCAACTCGGTGGCGATCCTCGTGGGCGACATGCTGTTCGCGCGGGCGTCCGCGCGCGTGGCCGAGCTGGGGCCCGAGGCCGTGATCTTGCAGTCCAAGACGTTCGAGCGGATGTGCCTCGGCCAGCTCCACGAGACCATGGGCCCCGACGACGGCGAGGACCAGGTGGCCCACTACCTCCAGGTGCTGTCGGACAAGACGGCGTCCCTGCTGTCGGCGTCGGCCCGCCTGGGCGCGATGCTCGCCGGCGCGCCCAAGGAGCAGATCGAGGCCGTGGGCGCGTTCGGCGAGAAGGTGGGCGTCGCGTTCCAGCTCGCCGACGACGTGCTCGACGTCGCCTCGACCGGCGAGACCTCGGGCAAGACGCCGGGGACGGACCTGCGCGAGCACGTCCCGACCATGCCGGTGCTGCTGCTGCGGCAGCACGTCGCCTCGGACGCGGCCACCTCCGATGACCGGGACCTGCTCGCCACGCTCGACGGCGACCTGTCCTCGGACGAGGCGCTGAACGCCGCGGTGGAGCGGCTGCGCGCCCACGCCGTCCTGACCGAGACGCGCGACCTGGCCGTGCAGTGGGCGCGCGCCGCCTCGGCCGAGCTGGCCCCGCTGCCGGAGGGACCGGTCAAGGAGTCGCTGGCGCAGTTCGCCCAGGTTTTAGCGGACCGCGCGGCGTGAAGGACGGGGTCATTCATGCGGTGTCGAGACCGGGCGGTAGCACTATTGGGTCACCGGGCCGCTCCGGCAGCCCCAGATCGCGCACGAGCTGTGGCATGAACACCGCGAGCACGTCCCAGACCACATCGTCGTTCACCTCGTCGTATGCGTGGGCTGCGATGTTGCGCATCCCGGCGATCCGACGCCAGGGCACCTTGGGGAAGTGGTCCCGCACTCGGCTGTGCAGCTTCTCGCAGACCGTCGCGACCTCGATGATCAGATAGGTCGCGGCCGCGCGCGTCATCCAACCCTGTTCCGTGTGGAAAGCTGCGCGGCCGTTGCTCACGATCTCAGCGGACCGCGCAGCGAACTTCGTGAGGTCGCCGAGCCTGCGCCGTGTATGTTCCGGATCGTACGGCCGCCTGGTCAGGTCGGCCCTTGCAGGGGTGCCCGAAGGTGGCGTGACGGCTCGTTCGAACCGTGGAGGTCCGTCTGCGCTCTGGCTGGTCACAGGGCAAGCGCTTCGCGTCGCGCCTGCTTAGCCGCTCGCCCGGTCGACGCGTCGTCGACGACGTCGACCTCGACGGTCAGGAGGTCCTCCAGGTCCTGGACGAGGTCGAAGTACGCAAGCCGAGCCGCCGTGTCGGGGAAGGTGACCAGCAGGTCGACGTCGGACCAGACAGTATCGGCCCCCCGGGCGATCGAGCCGAAGACCCTGGGATTGCTCGCGCCGTGCCGCTCGACCAGAGCGACCACCTCGTCGCGGAGGCCGGCAAGAAGGTCGCCGGGCCGCGCCTGCAGCGCTGCGGTGAGCTTGCGGCGGACCGGCTCGGTCGCGCTGCGGTGGCCCTTCTCGATGGCGGCGATGGTCGGTTGGTGTACACCTGCGATCGCCGCCAGGCGCGCCTGGGAGAGTCCGAGCGCCGTCCGCCGGATGTGCACCCACGTGCCGAACTCAAGATCCATGAGTTGACGATAACAGGCTTGTTATCGTCCGGCGAGGGGCCTCGACGCCGATCCGGAGCTGATGCCGGTCGGGCGACGAGCCGGTGGTGCTGGACCGTTCCGGGCGACGCCACACACACCATCTGGTGACCTAGAACTCTTCGGGACACACCCCTACAATCTGGACGTGTCCCGGGCGGGCTGTATGGGTAGTCCTGCCCATCAAAACTCCGGGACGATTCACCCACCACCCCGGTAGGGTGCTCCCGTTGCGCCTGTGTGTGTAGACCGGGCGAACAGACTTCCGTGGAGTGATGAAAGAGGAGGGCGCATGAGCTTTGTCTCACGCGTGTATGAAAATCGCCGGTCAGCGGCATCGATCGGTGTGGTAACCCTCTTCGGCGCGGGGCTGGTCGGCTTCGCGCTCCTCTACGACGGCGAGGCGACGGCGGAGGTCCAGCTCAACGACTCCGGCGTGTGGGTGACGCAGACGGCGTCGGGCAAGCTGGGCCGCTTCAACTACGAGGCCAAGGCCCTGGACGGCACGCTGCTCGCGAACTCGACGAGCTTCGACGTCGAGCAGGACGCGCAGCGGGTGCTGCTGAACAGCGTGGGCGACTCGTCCGCGAGCCCGGTCAACCCGGCGCTCCTGGCCCTGGACGGGACGATGAAGTTCCCTTCGGGCGCCAAGGTGGCGGCGGGCGGCGCGACGACCGCCGTCTACGACGGCGAGACGGGCAGGACCTGGGTCCTCCCGTTCGACGGCGCGGTCGCGTTCGACGAGAAAGAGCTCAAGCCGACGCTGAAGGCCGGCAAGGGCGGCGAGCTGACGGTCAGCAACGAGGGCACGGTGTTCCTCGCGGTGCCGTCCGAGGGCAAGCTCTACTCGATCCCGACCGGCGCGCAGGGTACGGCGGAGGACCCCGAGGAGTCCGACCTCCCCGTCGAGACCGATGCCGAGGTGCAGGTCTCCGCCGTGGGCGACGAGCCGGTGGTGCTGGACCAGTCCACGGGCACGCTGGTGCTGCCGGGCGGCGACACGGTCGAGGTCGAGGACGGCGCGCAGGCCATGCTGCAGCAGCCGTCCGGCGATGCGGACAACGTGGTGCTCGCCACCACCAAGGGCCTCGTCTCCCAGCCGCTGGGCGGCGGGGATGCGACCACGCGTACAGCGTCCGGCAGGCCGTCGGCCCCCGTACAGCTCGGCGGGTGCACCTACGGTGCCTGGTCCGAGTCCGGCCAGGTCGTCCGCGACTGCCCCGGCCCCGACAACGACGTCGACCAGGTGCTGGAGGGCGTGGACGCCACCGCGAACCTGGTCTACCGCGTGAACCGGAACATCGTGGTGCTGAACGACGTCAACGACGGCACGTTGTGGATGGCGGCGGACGAGTTCGAGAAGGTCGATGACTGGGACCTGACGATGCCCGAGGACGCCGAGGGCGACAAGACCGAGTCCGAGGACACCACCCCCGAGCAGGTCGACCAGTTCGTGGCCGAGCGGAACAAGGCCAACCGTCCGCCGGTGGCCAAGCCCGACACCTTCGGTGTCCGGCCGGGCCGCACCACCGTGCTGAACGTGCTGGGCAACGACGTCGACCCGGACGGCGACGTCATGACGGCGTCCGTCAAGACTGCGCCGGACGGCAACATCGGCGTCGACCGCGTGCTGGACGGCGCGGCACTGCAGGCGAACGTTCCCGCCGACGCGACCGGCACCACCACGTTCGAGTACGAGGTGAACGACGGCCGCGAAGGCGGCACCGCTACCGCGTCGGTGGACGTCAAGGTGGTCCCGCTCGAGGAGAACAACGCGCCTGCTCAGTCGGGTGAGCCGGTGCTGCAGGTTGGCCAGGACGGCCTGGCGACCATCAAGGTGCTGCCGTACTTCAAGGACCCCGACGGCGACGACATGTTCCTCTCCAGCGCGAGCACTGCCGACCCCCGGGACGAGGTGCGGTCCCGTCCGGACGGCACCATCGAGTTCCGGGACGGCGGCACGTCCATCGGCCGCAAGATCGTGGACATCACCGTGTCGGACTCGGCCGGCCTGCCGGTGGAGGGCAAGCTCAACGTCGACGTCGTGGCGACCAACGTGCCGCCGATCGCGGTGCAGGACCACGCCACGGTGCTCACCGGCGAGCCGATCACCGTCGACCCGCTGAAGAACGACTACGACCCGAACGGCGACAAGGTACGCCTGACGGCGGTCGCCGAGGCCGACCCCGCGACGATCACCACCAACGCGACGGCGGGCACGTTCAAGTTCCAGAGTGACGAGCCCGGCTCGTACGACGTCACCTACCAGATCACCGACGGCCCCAACCCGGCGATGGGTCTGGTGCGGGTGGACGTCGTCGACCCGCCGGACAGCGCAGGCTTGCCCGTCGCGGTCTCGGACCAGGTGCTCCTGCCGACCGGTGGCTCGGCCCTGGTGGACGTCCTCGCGAACGACACCGACCCCGCGGGCGGCGTGCTCGTGGTGCAGGGCGTGACCGTGCCCGCCGACGCCCCGGTGAAGGTGGCGGTCCTGAACCACCAGATCCTCAAGGTCTCCGAGGTCAAGCGGCTCGACGGGCCGGTGGTCGTCGACTACAAGGTGGCCAACGGCACAGGAACCGCCACGGGTCAGCTACGCGTGGTGCCCATCCCGGCGCCGGCCCAGCTCCGGCCGCCGGAGGCGGGCCCCGACACCGCCACCGTGCACACGGGGGACGTGGTGACCATCCCGGTGCTGAAGAACGACACCCACCCGGACGGTCTGGAGCTGACGCTCAACGACGAGCTCCAGGAGGCACCGTCGCCTTCGGAGGGTGAGGCTTTCGTCTCGGAGGACACGGTGCGCTTCCGCGCGGGCGACGAGGCCGGGACCGTGCACGCCGTCTACGAGGTGGTCGACTCCAACGGGCAGAAGGACTCCGCGCAGGTCACCATCAATGTGGTGGACGACGCCGAGAACGCCGCGCCGGCGCTACCGGACATCGAGGCGCGGGTGCTCAGCGGCGGGATCGTGCGGATTCCGCTACCGCTCGACGGGACTGACCCCAACGGCGACTACGTGACGCTGAGCTCGATCTCCAGTGCTCCGTCCAAGGGCACCGCGACGATCGTCGACGGCTTCATCGACTACCAGGCCTCGGGCGACGAGACCGGGCTCGACCAGTTCACCTACCAGGCGACGGACACTCGTGGTGCACCCGCCGAGGGCACCATCCGCGTCGGTATCGCGACGACCCCGGCGAGCAACCAGTCGCCCCAGGCCACCGACGACGAGACGACCGTGCGGCCCGGCCGCACGGTGGCGATCGCGGCGCTCGACAACGACTCCGACCCCGACGGCGACCAGATCGGTCTGGTGGCCAAGGGCTTCGAGGGCACGGACGACCTGAAGCCGAAGGCGGTGGGCGACGACGTGGTGGTCACCGCGCCGGGCGCCGAAGGCGCGTACTCCTTCTTCTACGGCATCCAGGACAGCTACAAGGCCCGCGCGAGCGGCGCCATCACCGTGAACGTGGACAAGGACGCGCCCCTGCTGCACCCCATCGCGCACGACGACGTGGTCACCGCCGACGACGTGGAGGGGGCTTCGAGCGTGACGGTGAACGTGCTGGACAACGACGTGGACCCGGACGGCGTGGCGGCCGACCTCGACGTGACCGTGGACGAGGGCATCGAGGGCGTCACGATCACCGAGTCGAAGGCGATCGAGGTGCAGCTCACCGAGAGCGCGCGGGTCATCACCTACACCGTGACCGACATGGACGGGCTGGAGGCCAAGGCCTTCGTGCGCGTGCCGGGCGACCAGTCGCGCCCGCACGTCAAGTCCGGGCTCGGGCCGCTGCAGGCCACGAGCGGCGAGCCGCTGACCATCGAGCTCGAGAAGTACGTGGTGGTCCGCGAGGACCGGAAGCCGCGCATCACCGAGGACGAGACGGTCAAGGCCCTGGAGGGCACGGCCAAGATCATCGACGCCGACACCCTCGAGTACACCTCGGTCGAGGACTACGCAGGCGCCGCGTCGGTCAGCTTCGAGGTGACCGACGGCGACGGGCCGGACGACCCGGAGGGCCTCACGTCCGTGCTGACCCTGCAGATCGACGTGACCCCCTCCAAGAACATGCCGCCCAAGATCACGGGCACCCCGGTGCTCGAGGTCGCGGCCGGCGAGGACAGCTCGGTCGACCTGGGCCGCTACGTCAAGGACCCGGACAAGGACCCGCTGACGTTCGACGTCGAGAGCACGGGGGACATCGCGCCGTCGGTCACCGGGACAACGGTGTCCGCCCAGGTGGAGCCGTCCGTCCCCAAGGGCACGTTCCAGGAGCTGCCCTTCACGGTCACCGACGGCAAGAACCCGCCGGTGAACGGAACGCTCACGATCAAGGTCGTCCAGTCCATCCGGCCGCTGACGCAGACCACGCCGGACGAGGTGCCCGACGCCCACCAGGGCGAACCGGTATCGGTCCCCGTGCTCGAGAACGACGTCAACCCGTTCCCCGAGGACCCGCTGAAGGTGGTCGGCGCGGTCGGCGAGACCGGCAGCGGCGACGTGACGTTCAGCGACGACGAGGTGGTCGTCACCCCGGACGCGGAGTTCCACGGCGTCATGACCGTGCGCTACACGGTGCAGGATGCCACGGAGGACCCCGACCGCCAGGTCGACGGCATGGTGAAGCTGACCGTGCTGGGCGCGCCCGAGGCCCCGCGGGCCCCGCGGGTCGAGGAGGTGCGCTCCGAGACGGTGGTGCTCTCCTGGGACCAGCCGAACAACAACGGCGCGGACATCACGGGCTACACCGCCCGGGCGAGCAACGGCCAGGAAAAGCAGTGCGCCACGACCACGTGCACGTTCGACGGGCTGCAGAACAACGTGAAGTACACGTTCACGGTCGTCGCGACCAACGAGGTGGGCGACTCGGACCCGTCGCCGGCGTCCCGCGAGGTGCGGCCGGACGAGAAGCCGGACCAGCCGGAGCCGCCGACGCTCAAGTTCGGCGACCAGCAGGTCACCGTCTCGTGGCAGAACCGGACGTACACCGACCGCTCGCCGATCGAGTGCGTCAACCTGGAGATCAGCCCGCCGCCGACCGACGGGGTGACCCAGAAGACGTGCGTCACCGGCAGCTCGATCGTGTGGTCAGGGCTGGAGAACGGCACCGCCTACACGGTGCGGGTCCAGGCGAAGAACGCCGCCCCCGACCCCTCGGACTGGTCGGACCCGTCAGCGCCCGAGACCCCGGCGGCGCCGCCCGCGCAGCCGGCCGCCCCGACGGCGAGCCGCGTCGACACGGCGGTCGGCGGTCAGATCGACGTGTCGTGGACCGCTCCGGCCAACAACGGCGACGCGGTCAAGACCTACTACCTCGACGTGTACCAGGACGGCAGCAAGACCAGGACGATCGAGGTGCCGGGAGCCACGTCGCAGCGGGTGCAGGACCTGAACCCGGAGTCGTCCTACACGTTCACGGTGCAGGCCGAGAACAAGGCGGGCAGGTCCCCGGTCAGTGCCCAGTCCGCCGCGCAGCCGGCGTACGGTACGCCCACCGTCCCGGGTGGCGTGCAGGCCGGCAACCCGAGGGACCGGCAGGCCGACGTGAGCTGGAACGCCATCGCGAGCACCGACTTCCGGGGACCGGCGCACCGGTACGAGGTGCAGGCCAACGGGGCGGGCGGTAGGTCAGTCGGGGACACCACGTCCTATACCTACCCCGGCCTGAACAACGGCACGTCGTACACGTTCCAGGTCCGTGCCTGCAACCAGTACACGTGCTCCGACTGGTCGACCGCCTCCAACGCGGTGGTGCCCTACGGCCCGGTGCCTACGCCGTCGATCACGGCGACCGGCGGCGACCAGAAGGTCACGTTCACGTGGGACGGTCGCGCGACGAACGGGCGGGCCATCCAGTCGGTCCGGGTCACCGGCGCGATCAACAGCACCGCGCCGAGTGGTACCGAGTCCGCCACGGCCGGCTACAGCGACAACAAGCAGGCGTGCGTCGAGGTCACGGACACCGAGGGGCAGAAGGCCTCCAACTGCGACGACGCGACGTCGGACGCGAGGCCGAACCCGAAGGCCTGGGTCACGCGTGGCCCGGGCGTCAACACCAGCGACTGCAACACCTCCGCGTGCGCCTACTTCGTCGTCAACTGGGCGGACTTCAGCACCGGAAACCACAGCGTTGAGTGCTGGTCGGGCACGAACCCCGCTGAGTCGGGCTGGCACAACATCGTGGGCAGCGGGCGCAGCACCACCCGCAACTTCGGCTCGGCGAACGGCAACCTCCAGCTGAGCTGCTACTACGGCTACGCCAACACCGACGTGGCCGTGCGGATCGACGGCACCCTCTACGAGGCCAGGAAATGGTAGAACCTGGCGGGTGGTGACCGGCCGCCGCGCCGTCGGCGGCCGGTGACGCCATCATCGACACACAACTTCACCCTCCGAACGAGCAGTAACGAGCAGTAGGGAACACGAGATGACCACGATGACCCCCGAGCAGGCGGCCTGGTTCGCCCAGACCTTCGACCGGCTCGTCGGCAACGTCGGCCAGGCGGTCCTGGGCAAGGCCCCAGTGGTGCGTCTGGCGCTCACCTGCATGCTTGCCGAGGGGCACCTGCTGCTGGAGGACGCCCCCGGCACCGGTAAGACGATGCTCGCGCGGTCCATCGCGGCGTCGGTCCAGGGCACGCACAACCGCATCCAGTTCACGCCTGACCTGCTGCCGTCGGACGTCACCGGTGTGACGATCTACGACCAGAACACGGGCAAGTTCGACTTCCACCCCGGCCCGATCTTCAACTCCATCGTGCTGGCGGACGAGATCAACCGCGCCTCGCCGAAGACCCAGTCCGCGCTCCTGGAGGTCATGGAGGAGGGCCGGGTCACCGTAGACGGCATCGCGCACGAGACCGGCCGCCCGTTCATGGTGCTCGCCACCCAGAACCCGATCGAGCAGGCCGGTACCTACCGCCTGCCCGAGGCCCAGCTCGACCGCTTCCTCATGAAGACGTCGGTGGGCTACCCGGACCACGCGTCCACGGTGGAGATCCTGTCCGGCGCGTCGGTGAAGGACCGCAGCAAGATCCTGCAGCCGATCATCACCACCAAGGCCGTCACGGAGATGGCCGACCTCGCCATGACCGTGCACACCGACACCGCGGTGCTCGAGTACGTCAGCCGGCTCAGCGAGGAGACGCGCAACGCGGCCGAGGTGCGCGTCGGCGTGTCGGTCCGTGGTGCGCTGGCCCTGGTGCGCTGCGCCAAGGTGTGGGCCGCCGCGCACGGCCGCAACTACGTGCTGCCGGACGACATCAAGGAGCTGGCCCAGCCGGTCTGGGGCCACCGCTTCGTGCTGGACCCGGAGGCCGAGTTCGCCGGCGCCCGCCCCGACGTCATCCTCGCCCGGATCATGGCGGACGTCGCGGCGCCGCAGGAGCGGGCCTCGGCATGACAGCCACGGGTCTCTCGTCCGGCCGCCTGTCGGGTGCCGCGTACGGGAAGCGTCAGGAGAAGCAGCGTGGCCTCGGCGGAGCCGTGGCCGCGGGCCGCGCGCAGGTGCTGCGCGGCCAGCGTGGCTGGGTGACACTCGCCGCCGCCGCCCGTTCGCGGGCGGCGGCGGTCGGCCGCGTCCTGGCACCGGTCCGCAGCACGTTCAGCACGTTCGGCATAGCGGTGACGCTCGTCGCCGCCGGCGCCTGGGTGGCCGGGCTGATGCTCGGCTGGCTCGAGGTGCTCGTCGCCGCGATCGTGCTCACCGTCACGCTGGTGTGCGCGATCGTGTTCGTGCTGGGCCGGTTCAAGTACGACGTCGTGCTGGACCTGGCGCAGGCCCGCGTGACGGTCGGCGACCGCGCCGTCGGGCGGCTCGACGTGCGCAACGCGTCGAGCCGCGCGCTGCTGCCGTCGGTGATGGAGCTTCCCGTGGGGACCGGCACCGCCGCGTTCCCGGTGCCGCGCCTGCCCGGCGGCGGCTCGCACGAGGAGATCTTCACCATCCCGACGCGCCGCCGCAGCGTGATCACGGTGGGCCCGGTGAAGTCCGTGCGTGCCGACCCGCTGGGCCTGCTGCGCCGCGAGATGACCTGGACCAACGAGCAGGAGGTCTTCGTGCACCCGCGCGTCAAGAACCTCACGGGCTCCTCGACCGGCTTCCTCAAGGACCTCGAGGGCCGGGTCACCAACGACATCACGAACTCGGACGTGAACTTCCACGCCCTGCGTGACTACGTGCCGGGCGACGACCGGCGGCACATCCACTGGAAGACGACGGCGCGCACCGGCCAGCTCATGGTGCGCCAGTTCGAGGAGACCCGGCGGTCGCACCTCGCGGTGCTGCTGTCCACGCGCGCCGAGGACTACGCGAACCAGGACGAGTTCGAGCTCGCCGTGAGCGTGTGCGGCTCCCTGGGCCTGCAGGCCATCAAGGAGGACCGCGGCGTCACCGTGCTCGTCAACGAGGCCACGCTGCGCGGCGACCACCGCACCCGCCTCATGGACGACCTGTCCCGGATCGAGCTCGAGTCCCGCAAGTCCAAGCTGGTCGACCTGGCCCGGTCGGCCGCCATGGCCGCCGCGGACTTCTCGGTGATCGCGTTCGTCATCGGCAGCCGCGTCACGCCGACGGAGCTGCGCTCGGCGTCGGCCCGCGTCCCCGCCGGGGTGCAGGTCATGGCCATTCAGTGCGTGCCCGGCGCGTCCCTCGGCCGGCACGCCATCGCCGAGCTGGGCGTGCTCACCCTGGGCCGTCTGGCGGACCTGCCCCTTGCGCTGAAGAAGATGAGCGACGGATGAGCGACGAGAACACGCGCGGGAACCAGCAGTCCGGGCCGGCCGGTGCCGGCTCGGGCCGGCCGTCGTCCCGCACGCGCGGCACCCGCACCGGGTACCGGACCGGTACGGGCCGCGGCACCACGCGCCGCAAGGAGGCGGAGCGCCCACGGGCGCTGACCTGGTTCGCCCTGGTCGACGTCGCGGCGCTGGGCGTGATGCTCGGCGCCGTCGCCGTCGGCTTCGGACCCGTCTGGGGCTCCCTCGGCTACCTGCTGCCGACGGTCGGCGGCGCCGCCGTCGGCCTGCTGGTGGCCTGGGTGGGCGCCTGGCGCCGGTTCCCGGCCGTGACCGTGACCGCGCTCGCCGTGCTGGGCTACCTCCTGTTCGGTGGGGCGCTCGCGCTGCCGCACACGACGATCGCGGGAGTGGTACCCACCCTGGACACGCTGCGCGAGCTGCTGCTCGGCGCCGTGGAGGGCTGGAAGCAGTTCGTCACCACCGTGCCGCCCATGCGGTCGTTCCCCGACCTCGCCGTGGTCCCGTTCCTGCTCATGCTGCTCGTGGCCCTGATCACGGGCACCATCTCCTGGCGCGCGAAGCACGCGGTGTGGGCGGTGGTGCCGGTCGTCGCCGGCCTGGTCGCCGTGATCCTCCTCGGTACCGTCGACGCCGCGATCCCGGTGGTGCAGGGCCTCGTGATCGCCATCGTCGCGCTCCTGTGGGGCGCGGTGCGGGTCATGGAGGCGCGCGTCGGCACGCACTCGATCAGCACCGAGTCCAGCCGTGAGGCCACGCGCCGCCTGCGCTGGTACCGGATCCGCACCGGCGCCACGATCCTGAGCGTCGCGGCCGTCGCCGCGGGCTTCACCGCGCCGATCCTGATGCCGGACCAGCCGCGCACGGTCCTGCGCGAGACGATCGTCCCGCCGTTCGACGTCCACCAGTTCACCAGCCCGCTCGTGGCGTTCCGGCACTACGCCAAGGACGCCCGCGAGGCCGAGCTGTTCACGGTCAGCGACCTGCCCGAGGGCGGTCGCATCCGGCTCGCCACGCTCGACCGGTACGACGGCGTCGTCTACGACGCGTCCGGCGACGGCGGCGACACCGGCGTCTACACGCGGGTCGGCGAGGAGATCGCTACGGCCCAGGAGGGCACACCGGAGCCGATCAAGATCAGCGTGAAGGGCTACAGCGGCGTCTGGGTCCCGGAGATCGGGAACCTGACGGGCGTGCGGTGGTCCGGCTCGAACGCCGAGGCGCAGACCGACGGCACGTACTACAACTCGAAAACCGGCACTGCTCTCACCACGGCGGGCATCAAGTCGGGCGACACGTACACGCTGAACACGCTCGTGACCCAGGAGCCGGACGAGGACACCCTGAAGAAGGGCACGATCCTCCCGGCCGACCTCCCGGAGACCGAGCAGACCGCGTTGCCGCCGGGGCTGCCGGCCAAGGCCACGCAGTTCAGCGGTGAGGAGACCGACCCGGCGACCAAGCTGTTCCAGATCCGGGAGGCGCTGGTGTCGTCCGGGCACCTGTCCAGCGGGCTCGACGGCCAGCCGCCGTCCCGCCCCGGTCACTCCGCGGAGCGCATCGACACGCTCGTCGAGACGGAGGAGATGGTCGGCGACGACGAGCAGTTCGCCGTCGCGTTCGCCCTCATGGCCCGGCAGTCCGGCATCCCGGCCCGCGTCGTCATGGGCTTCTACCCGGACGAGAAGAGCAAGTACGAGAAGGGCGAGCCCTGGACGGTGCTCGGCAGCGACGTGCACGCCTGGATCGAGGTGCCGTTCAAGGGCTACGGCTGGGTGCCGATCGACGCCGTCCCGGACGAGAAGCCGCAGATCCAGCCCGAGCCGAAGAGCCAGCAGGTGCCGAAGCCGCCGGTGCTGCAGGACCCGGAGCCGCCGGAGGAGCCGGACAAGGCGAAGGCCGGCAGCGTCGAGGACGACGACAAGGATGACGCGGAGAACGACCTCTTCGACTGGGGCCTGCTCGGCGTGATCCTGCTGGCGGTGGGCATTCCGCTGCTGCTGATCGCCGGCCCGATCGTGGCGATCCTCGCCTACAAGGCCCGGCGCCGGGCGCTGCGGCGCAGTGCGGACCAGCTCGCGGACCGGATCAGCGGAGGCTGGCACGAGGTCGTCGACGTCGTGACCGACCTCGGCACGACCGTGCCGCACGGGGCGACCAGGCGCGAGAGCGCCGGGGTCATCGCCGGGGCGCACCAGGTCCCGTCGACGCTCATGCTCGCGCATCGCGCGGACGCGACGGTGTTCGGCCGGGGAGAACCCACGCAGACGGACGTCGAGGCCTTCTGGATGGAGGTGGACGAGCTGGTCGGCGGGCTACGCTCCACCGTGAGCACGCGGCGGAGAGTGCGGGCGGCGTTGTCGCTCCGCTCCGTCTGGGCACGAATCGGTGGACGCCGCGGGATCCTCGCGGCACTCGGGGGACTCGGGTCCCGTCGGACGAAGGAGGGTCGATGACGGACGTCGTCTGCGCTGGATGTGGTTCTACACAGGATGGGAACGTGCCGTACTGCGGCGTGTGCGGGCGCCCGTTCCCGCGCGCCCAGACCGGTGACGTGGGGACCACGGTGCCCGAGTCGCTCTCGCACACGCGGGTAGGCGTCTCGGCGGTGCAGCCGGTCCCGGTCGCGTACGCGGGAACCGGGCGCCGGTTCCTCGCCGCGCTGGTCGACGGCGCCGTGGTCGGCGTGGTGGTCTGGATCATCCTGATGATCGGGCTGGCCGGCGCCGGTGGCATCAGCGCCCTGCTCATGAGCCCGGACGCCATGCTGGTGCCGCAGCTCATCAGCAGCGTGCTGGCGCTGGGCTACTGGCTGGGCGTCTCGGCCTGGGAGGGCAAGACCGGCAAGACCGTCGGCAACCTCGTCTGCAAGATCCGCACGGTCGACGTCGCGGGCCACGGCCCGATCGGGTTCGGCCGGGCGTTCGTGCGCTTGCTCATCGTGGGGCTCGGGTCCCTCGTGTGCCTGGTCGGCGAGATCCTGGTGCTCGTGTCCCCGGCGTTCGACGGCGGCGGCAAGCGGCAGGGCTGGCACGACAAGGCCGCCCGCGCGGTGGTCCTCATGGCGTCCGACGTCGCTGCCGCGCCGGTCGGGGCCGCCCCGAGCCCGGCGACGAGCTCGACCACGGGTGCGGGCGCGAAGGCGCCGGCCGGCACCTCCCAGGTGTGGACCGGTGCGGCGAACCAGCAGCAGGCCCAGCCGGCCGCCCAGCTGGCGACGTCGCACCAGCCCCAGCCCACCGCGCCCGCCCAGGACCCATGGGCGTTCCCGGACTCCTCGGCGAGTGGAGGAGGCAGCGTCATCACGGGTATCCCCGGTCAGGCGCAGGGCGGCGCGGGGGCACTGCCCCCGCAGGAGGAGCCGGCGACGGTCCGCCGGCCGCACCCGGGCTCGGGCGGCACGCCGCACCCGGGCCCGGCGGCCCAGCCGGTGCAGCAGCAGCCCGTGCAGCAGCAGCCGGTTCAGCAGCAGCCCCTCCAGCAGCCCGTCCAGCAGCTCGCGCAGCCGGACCTGACACAGCGGGCCCCGTTCCCCCGCCAGCAGCAGCCGGCGCAGCCCGTGCGGCAGCCGGAGCCCGAGCAGCGCGACTCGGCCCCGATCGACATGACGCGGACCCACATGAGCCGCCCGATGACACCGGCGGCCGTGACGACGGTGGTGCTGGAGGTGGAGAGCGGCGAGCGGTACGTCGTCGACACCAAGGCGCTCGTCGGCCGCAACCCGCAGGCGCCCGACGGCTCGGGCTGGATCCTGATCAAGGTGGAGGACCCGACCAGGTCGGTGTCCAAGACGCACGCCGAGCTCGGCGTGGACACCGCAGGCCTGTGGCTCACGGACCGCGGCTCCACGAACGGCACTGTCGTCTCGGCGCCGGGCCTGCCGCCGCGTGTGGCGGAGCCGGGCGCCCGGGTGCGCGTGCCGGTGGGTTCGACGATCCACGTGGGTGACCGCCGCGTCGTCGTGCACCCGCAGGCGGCGGCATGAGCGAGGAGTCGTTGACCCTCGCGTGGGGGGCCGCCTCCGACCGGGGGCTGCGCCGCCAGCTCAACGAGGACGGCTACTTCGCCGCCGGCGGGGCGTTCTTCGTGGCTGACGGCATGGGCGGGCACGCGGCGGGGGAGGTGGCGAGCGCGACGGCGCTGGACGCGCTGCGCGCGCTCTCGGACATCGAGCGGGTGGAGCCGCACCATGTGGAGGCGCTGCTGGAGACCGCGCAGGAGCGGGTCCGGGCCATCGACACCGCGGGCGCGGGCCGGGGCGCCGGCACGACGCTGACCGGTGCCGTGGTCGCCTACCTGGACGACATGCCCTACTGGCTGTTCGTCAACGTGGGCGACTCCCGGACCTACCTGCTGTCCCGGGGGGTGCTCGACCAGGTCAGCGTGGACCACTCCGAGGTCCAGGAGATGGTCGACGCCGGTACGCTGACCGCCGAGGAGGCGCGGAGCCATCCGCGCCGACACGTGATCACGCGCGCGCTGGGCGGGCGGGACGAGGCGCGAGCCGACTTCCGGTACATCCCGATCGGTGCGCACGACCGGATCCTGGTCTGCTCGGACGGGCTGACGGGCGAGCTCACCGACGGGCGGATCACCGAGATCATGCTGGACCATCCCGACCCGCAGGTGGCAGCGGGCCGGCTGGTCGAGGCGGCGATCGCGGCGGGCGGCAGGGACAACATCACGGTCATCGTGGTGGACGCGACAGGGGTGGCGCAGGAGACGGCGGGATCGAGCACCTCGCCGCGGGGTGGTTTCGCGGCGGACGAGGACACGCTGCCGCGGGAGTGACGTGGCTGAGCCGGGCCACGATGTCGGACAGGGTCAATAGAGTCTGACGCGGGCACCGGCAGGGGCGGTACACGAGCAAGGAAACAACAGGGAGGCGACCATGAGCACCTCGGACGCTGGACAGCGAACCGGGATCCGGTACACGACGGGGAAGGCGCGCGTCGTCGTGCGCGGCGACGCCGTCGTCGTGCTGCCCGGTGAAGAGGCCGGGTCGGACGCGTCCGACCCGGCCGCCCGCCTCTGGGCGGACCTCGGCGCGCCCGGCGCCGGCGTCGCCGAGGTGCTGGGAGCCCTGACGACGTCGGCGGTGGGCGGCCTGAAGGGGGTCCCGCCGTTCGCGGTGGTCGTGCTCACGGGCGCGGGGACCGGTGAGCCCGCGAGCGCGCACGTCGTGGCGCGCGGCGACGGGCTGACCGTCACCATCGAGACCGGCGACGGCTCCCAGACGGTGTCGGGCGCCGGCGTGATCTCGTGGACCGAGCGGGTCGTCGAGGGTGTCACGGCCGTCGAGGTGGCGACCGGCGTGTCGGGCTTCGGCAGCTTCGCCGACGGCCTGCCCGTCGAGTCGGGCGTCGTGCTGGCCGGCGTGGTGCGCAACCAGGTGGTTGAGCCGGCCGCGCCGTCGACCGGGGTGGCCTCGTCCCCGATCGACTCGCCTGCTCCGCTGGTCGAGCGTGCCCCCTCGCCGGTCGAGCGCGCCCCCTCGCTGGTCGAACCTGTCGAGACCCCGGTTTCGACAGGCTCAACCCCCGCGCCCGCTTCGAGGCCCGAACCGGCGTCGACCCCCGAGCCCGCCGACACCTCCGCCCCGATGGGCACCGTCACCATGGTCCCCGCCTCGGAGGAGACCATCACGCCCGCCGAGGACAACGGCGGCGAGACCCCCAACCGGACGCCGGAGCCTCCTGCGGACGACGGCCCGGACGACGACGACTACATGCACCTGTGGGGCGCCACGATCGCCCACGGCGTCGAGGCCGCGGCGGTGCGGCCCGAGAGCACGGAGGAGAGCGAGGACGAGCCGGCCCCGACGTCGGGACCGGTGCCCTCGGCACCGCCGCCTCCGCCGCCCGCTCCGAACGCGCCCGGCCCCGCGACGCCCGCCCCGGCGCTGTCCGGCTCGGACGGCCTGATCTCCGGCGTCCCGATCGCCGGGGTGCCCGGCTGGTCCGGCGCCGCGCCCGGCTCCACGCCCGCCGCCGCGCACCGCGCGGCCGCCGTCGGCGCGGATGCCGCCGAGGACGACGACGACCACGACGGCCACACGGTGATGTCGTCGGCGATCGCCGACCTGAAGGCCGCGGCGTCCTCGCCGTCGGCCCCGAAGTTCTCCGCGCCGGCCAACCCGAACGCGCCGAAGATCCTGGCCGTGACGTGCGAGAACGGCCACGCCAATCCCACCGCCCGCGAGAACTGCCGGGAGTGCGGCGCCGCGCTGTCGGCGGAGGCCGAGCTGGCGCCGCGCCCGTCGCTGGGCCGGATGGTCGTGAGCTCCGGCGCCGCGACGTCCGGGGCGGCGGGTATCCGGGGCGGTCAGGTGGTCGAGCTGGACCGTCCGGTGATCGTGGGCCGCCGCCCCCGCACGAACAACACGTCCGCCGACCAGATGCCGCGCCTCGTCACGGTCTCCAGCCCGCAGCAGGACATCTCGCGGTCCCACACCGAGATCTCGCTCGAGGACTGGCACGTGCTGGTCTCGGACCTGGCCACGACGAACGGCACCACGCTGCTGCGACCGGGCCAGCCCCCGCGGCGGCTGCACCCGAACGAGAAGGAGCTCGTGTCCGACGGCGACGTCGTGGACCTGGGCGACGGCGTGACCCTCACGTTCGAGGGCATCTGGTGAGGGTCTCGACAAGCTCGACCAACGACAGAGGAGAAGTGTGAGCAGCAAGAGGAAGCCGTCCCCGCCACCCGAGATCGAGGGCTTCGAGTACCGCAAGCTCATCGGTTCGGGTGGCTTCTCGGATGTGTTCCTGTACGAGCAGCAGCGACCGCGCCGGCAGGTGGCGGTCAAGGTGCTGCTCAAGGAGTGGTCGAGCGCGACGCAGCGGGCGGCGTTCGACGCCGAGGCGGACCTCATGGCCACGCTGGGCAACCACCCGTCGATCGTCACGATGTACGAGGCAGGCGTCGCCAACGACGGCCGCCCGTACCTGGCCATGGAGTACTGCTCGCGCCCGAACCTGGGCGCGCGCTACCGGTCGGAGCGGTTCTCGGTGGCGGAGGCCCTGCGCATCACCATCCAGATCGCGGGCGCCGTCGAGACGGCGCACCGGCTCGGCATCCTGCACCGCGACCTGAAGCCCTCGAACATCCTGGTGACGCAGTTCGGGCACCCGGCGCTGACGGACTTCGGCATCTCGTCGACCGTGGACGAGGCCGCGGCGGCGGAGGGCATGTCGATCCCGTGGTCGCCGCCGGAGTCGTTCGGCGACCCGCCGATGTCGGGCATCGCGACGGACGTGTGGGCCCTGGCCGCCACCTGCTACACGCTGCTGGCCGGGCGCACGCCGTTCGAGACGCCGGGCGGGTCCAACACCTCGGCGGACCTGGTGCGCCGCATCTCGCAGGACGAGCTGCCGCCGGTGAGCCGCAGCGATGTCACGCCGTCGCTGGAGCGCGTGCTGCGCATCGCGATGTCGAAGCTCTCGTCCTCGCGGTACCCGACGGTGCTGGCCTTCGCGCGCGAGCTGCAGAAGGTCCAGGTCGAGCTGTCCCGGGACGTCACCCCGATTGACCTGCTGGACGAGTCCGGCGCCATGCAGGAGGACGAGGCAGAGGCCGACGGCACCCGGCTGCGCCAGGTCGTCACCATCGACCCCGCCGGTCCTGGCGGTCCGGGTGCGGGGGGTTTCGGGCCGGGTGGGAACGGCTTCGGGCCGAGCCAGGGCGGTTTCGGGCCCGGTGGCTCGGGCGGCGGCGTGCGCGCCGCGGCGGGCGCGTACGCTCCCGCGCCGCCGGCCCTGGCGCCCGGCCCTTCGCCGTCGGACGACACGGTGTACCGCGGTGCCGCCGACTCCTCGACGACCGGGACCCAGGCGCCGGCGGGCATGGCCGGGCAGTTCGCGCCGGCCGAGCAGGCGCCTGCCCCCGACGCCGAGGCGGAGGAGCAGCCGCGCCGGGGGGTGTGGGCGCTCGTCGTCGGTGTAGTGGTCGTCGCGGTGGTCGGGGTGTCCGTGTGGGCGCTGAACGGCTCCGGCGGCGAGGACCCCGAGGGCGAGGAGACGGCCGTGACGTCGACCTTCGTGCCGCCGCCGCCCGCCGGCGGGTACGTGCCGCCGGTCGGGGACGTCAAGGCCGAGGTCAAGGGCAAGGAGGTGGTGTATTCGTGGACACCCCCCAAGTCCTTGGAGGAGGGTGATACCTACGCATACCGGGTGCTGGAGCTGACGGGCGACCCCGTGTTCCAGCCGGTGCCGAGCGGTACGTCCGTGACGGTGCCGCTCAAGGGCGAGACGTGCGTGGAGATCGTGGTGGTGCGCTCCGGCAAGGCGTCCAGTCCCCAGGAGAACGCGCAGGACGACTGCGTCAGCCCACAGGGCTGACCAGAAAAGGACACGACGACGGTAGCTCCGAGCGCATCCGCCCGGAGAAGGACAGAGGGAGGTGACTGGATGAACGGCCTTGCGATCGAGTTCGCGGGCGAGTGGTTTCGCCCGTCCGAGGAGGGCGCGCCCTTCGACATCGGCCGCGAGGGCGACCTCGCGATCGACGACAACCCCTACCTGCACCGCCGCTTCCTGCGCATCACGCACGAGGACGGCATCTGGTGGCTGTCCAACGTCGGCTCCCTCATCTCGGCGACCGTGTGCGACGCCGGCGGCGGCGTGCAGTCCTGGCTCCCGCCGGGCAACCGCCTGCCGATGGTGTTCCCCACGACGTCGATAGTGTTCACCGCCGGGCCCACGACGTACGAGATCACCGCGCAGCTCGACAACGCGCCGTACCACGAGATCCGCTCCGAGGACGACGACGACTCGGGCGCCACTACCATCGGCGCGATCAGCTTCACGAAGAGCCAGAAGCAGCTCATCGTGTCGCTGGCGGAGCCCATGCTGCGGCGTGAGGGCACAGGGCTGAGCGAGATCCCGTCGTCGGCGTCCGCGGCCCGGCGGCTCGGCTGGGCGAGCACGCGGTTCAACCGCAAGCTCGACAACGTGTGCGAGAAGCTCGACCGGATCGGCGTGAAGGGCCTGCGCGGCGGCCCGGGCGCGCTGGCGACCAACCGCCGCGCGCGTCTCGTCGAGTACGCGGTGGCCTCTCGCCTGGTGACGCAGGCCGACCTGCCGCTCCTCGACGAGTCGGACGACGAGAAGGGGGCGACGGCATGAGCAAGCCCGCGCGGACGAGGGCGGACCTCGTGGTGGCGGGAGCCATCGGCGGCGCCGCGATCGTCTGGGTGATCGTGGTCTTCGGGACGGTGCTGGTCACGGGCGCCGGGACCGGCAATTTCTTTGACCCCTGGCGCGCCCTCGTGCGCGTGCTCACGACGGGGTCGACGTGGCTGGCCGCGCTCGGCGGTGGCGTGGCCGGTGGAATCGTGGGCGCCCTGGTCGGCCGCCCCCAGGACAAGCAGAAGTGACGGGGAGGATTCATGCGCGTCAAAGTGACGCTCGTACGTTCGGACGGTAGCCACGACGACGTCGTGGTGACCGCGGACGCCGGCGCTCGGATCGGCGAGATCGCCGACACGATCGCCCGCGTGGACCCGTCGGCGCCCGGCGCCTCGGGTCGGTCTCGCACGCTGGAGGCGCAGCTGCCGGGCCAGGACCGCCCGGTCCGGCTGCCCGCGGACGCCGCGCTCGGTGAGGCGTGGATCGGCTCGGGCGCGTTCGTCGCGTCGGTGGAGCAGGCCATGCCGGGCTTCGACTATCCGGGCTCCGACGCCGTCCGCGCGGCCATCCGCATCGAGGGCGGCGGCACCGTGGAGCTCACGGAGGGCTCGTGGGTGCTGGGCCGCTCGCAGGAGTGCGACGTGGTCGTCGACGACCCGATGGTGTCCAAGCAGCACCTGCGCCTCGACGTGTCGGACGGCGTGGAGGTGGTCGACCTCGGTTCGGCCAACGGCATCCTGGTCGACGGCGTGCACGTGCAGCGCCTGCGCATCGAGGGCTCGCAGCGCGTGGTCCTCGGCGACACCGCGGTGACCATCGAGACCCGCCGGCCGAGCACCATCACCGGCGTGACGCCCAAGGCCGGTCCGGTCTCGTTCACGCGCTCGCCGCGGGTCGAGGCGCGGTACAACGGGGAGGAGTTCGAGTCCCCGGAGGCGCCCAAGGAGACCGACCCGACGGAGTTCCCGTTCCTCGCGCTGCTGGCGCCGGTCCTCATGGGCGGCGCGATGTTCGTCATGACCGGGCGCCCGGCCTCGCTGCTCTTCGTGGCCATGGCGCCGCTGATGATGGTCGGCAACTTCGTCACGCAGAAGCGGCAGAAGAAGAAGCGCCTGGATCGTGACGTCGAGAAGTTCGAGGAGCGGCTGACCTCGCTGCGCGAGTCGCTCAAGGAGGAGAAGGAGACCGAGCGGTCGGTCCGCCTGCGCGAGGCCCCTGCCACCCAGCACGTCTACGTGGAGGCCATGCGGCACGGCCCGCTGCTCTGGACACGCCGTCCCGAGCACTGGAGCTTCCTCAACGTCCGGTTCGGCCTGGGCACCATGCCGTCGCGCAACACCGTCAAGACCGGTGGCAAGGGCCAGCTCATGAAGGAGTACCAGGACGTCCTCGACAAGCTGGTGGACCAGTACGAGGACGTCGACGGCGTCCCCGTCGTCGAGAACCTGTACGACGCCGGCGCGCTCGGCTTCGCGGGTCCGCCCGCGCGAGTCGTCGGCTCGCTCAATGCGGTCCTGCTCCAGCTCACGGGCCTGCACTCGCCGTCGGAGCTGGTGGTGACGAGCATCGTCAGCCCGGTTTGGACGCAGCACCTGCAGTGGCTCACCTGGATCCCGCACACGTCGTCGGCCCACAGCCCGGTCGAGGGACACCACCTCGCGGACTCCGCCTCGGGCGCGCAGCGCCTGCTGGCGCAGCTCGAGGAGCTGATCTCCACCCGCCTGAAGGCGGCCCGTGGCGGGCAGCGCCGTGGTGCCATCGCCGAGGACGCCGCAGCCCTGGAGCGTGGCGGCGACATCGGCGACAAGAGCAAGACCGACACCGGCACCAAGTCCCCGGTCCCCGCGGTGGTCGTCGTGATCTCCGACGACATCGACGTGGACCGCGCGCGGCTCATCCAGCTCGCCGAGATGGGCGCCGACGCCGGCGTCTACCCGCTGTGGATCTCCTCGGACACGTCGGGCCTGCCCGCCGCGTGCCGCACGTTCGTCGAGGTGGGCCAGGAGGGCCCGCGCGTCGGCATGGTGCGGCTGGGCCGCTGGGTCGACGACATCGTGCTGGAGGAGGTCGACGGCAAGACGGCGCTGGAGTACGGCCGCCGCCTGGCCCCGGTGTTCGACGCGGGCGCCATCGTCGAGGACGCCTCCGACCTGCCGCGCTCGATCACCATGCCGGCCCTGCTGGGCCACGACCTGTTCGAGAACCCGGACGCCGTCATGGAGCGCTGGCGCCAGAACCTGTCGGTGTACGACAGGTCGGGCGCTGGCGTGCAGCGCAAGCGTCCCGGCACGCTGCGTGCCATCGTCGGCTCCGCCGGCGTGGACGCCCAGCACCTCGACCTGCGCACCCAGGGCCCGCACGCCCTGGTGGGCGGTACCACGGGTGCCGGTAAGTCGGAGTTCCTGCAGGCGTGGGTGCTCGGCATGGCCGCCGAGTACAGCCCGGACCGCGTGACGTTCCTGTTCGTGGACTACAAGGGTGGTTCGGCGTTCGCGGACTGTGTCCAGCTTCCGCACTGCGTGGGCCTCGTGACCGACCTGTCGCCGCACCTGGTGCTGCGGGCCATCACGAGCCTGCGGGCCGAGCTGCACTACCGGGAGCACCTCTTCAACCGCAAGAAGGCGAAGGACCTGCTCGAGCTGGAGAAGCGCGGCGACCCGGAGACGCCGCCCGCGCTGGTCATCGTGATCGACGAGTTCGCCGCCCTTGTGGGCGACGTCCCTGAGTTCGTGGACGGCGTCGTCGACGTCGCCCAGCGTGGCCGCTCGCTCGGTATCCACCTGATCATGGCGACCCAGCGCCCGGCCGGTGTCATCAAGGACAACCTGCGGGCCAACACGAACATGCGCGTGGCGCTCCGGATGGCCGACGAGTCGGACTCCTCCGACGTCGTCGACGTGAAGGACGCCGCGTTCGTGGACCCGTCGATCCCGGGCCGCGGGCTCGTCAAGACCGGACCGGGCCGCGTGCAGGCCTTCCAGTCCGGCTACGCCGGCGCGTGGAGCACGCGCGCACCCGAGCGCGCCAAGGTCGAGGTCGCGCGCCTGCACTTCGGCCGCGAGGAGAAGTGGGAGGAGCCGGTCGTCGAGTCGGACAACGCCGTGGACGAGAAGGACCTCGGCCCGAACGACCAGCAGCGCCTCGTCGCCCGGGTCCAGGAGGCGTTCGAGCGCGGCCGCCTGCCGATCCCGCGCCGCCCGTGGCTGGACTCGCTCGCCGACGTCTACGACCTCACCCGGCTGTACCAGCGCACCGACAGCGAGCTGCTCATCGGCGTGGCCGACATGCCGGAGCATCAGGCACAGGCCCCGATGTACTTCTACCCGGACCAGGACGGCCACCTCGGCGTCTACGGCACCGGTGGTTCCGGCAAGTCGACCACGCTGCGCACGCTCGCCGCGGTCGCGGGCATCACGCCGCGCGGCGGCCCCGTGCACGTGTACGGCCTGGACTTCGCGGCCGGCGCGCTGCGCATGCTGGAGGCCCTGCCGCACGTCGGCACCATCGCCAAGGGCGACGACACCGAGCGTGTCGTGGGCCTGATGCGGCTGCTGCGCGACGAGCTGCTGCGCCGCGGCGAGGCGTTCGCCGCGGTGAACGCCGCGAGCGTCACGGAGTACCGCCAGGTCACCGGCCGCCAGGACGTGCCGCGCATCCTCCTGCTCGTGGACGGGTTCGCGAACTTCCGCGACGAGTACGAGGTGGGCGCCGGCCGCGCCGAGTGGTTCGAGGCGTTCCGCGACATCCTCAACGACGGCCGCGGCCTCGGCATCCACGTGGTGTTCACGGCCGACCGGTCCGGTGCGGTGCCGACGTACGTGCGGTCGCTGGTGCAGCGCAACATCCTGCTGCGCATGACCGACGACGGCTACCTGGCCTTCAACGCGCCGCGCGACATCGTGACGCCGACGTCGCCCAGCGGGCGTGCCGTCGTGGACAGCCTGGAGGTCCAGGTCGCGGTGGTCGGCGGCACCAAGTCGGTGCAGGAGCAGGCGATCGCCACCGACCGGCTCGCGGAGTCGATGCGCCGGGCCGGCGTGCGTCCCGCGCCGGCGGTGAAGGTGCTGCCCGCCGAGTACTCGGCGTGGGACCTGCCGGCGTCGGTCGAGGGCCAGCCGGTTCTCGGTCTGGACAACATCGCGCTCCAGCCGCTGTCGTTCGACCCGACGGGCACGCTCGTCGTGGCGGGCCCGCCCGGAGCGGGGCGCTCCAACGCGATGGCGCACATCGCGCGAGCGGTCCAGCGTGCGAACCCGAGCGCGCGGCTCTACCTGTTCGCGCAGTCGCGTTCCCCGCTCGCGGGCGAGATCACGTGGGCCGACGTCGCGACCGGCGTCGACAAGGTCGCGGAGATGGCGAAGGACCTGCTCGCTGCGGTGCAGGACGAGGACACCGCACCCGGCGTCGTCGTCATGATCGAGGGCATCAACGAGTACCTGCAGACGCCCGCCGACAAGGCGATCCAGGACCTCACCAAGGCGATCAAGAAGTCGGACCACCTGCTGGTCGCCGAGGCGGAGACCGGCTCGTGGGCGGCCACGTGGCCGCTGCTCTCCGAGGTCAAGAGCGGCCGCCGCGGTCTGCTGCTGCAGCCGGAGAACCTGGACGGCGACACGATCCTCAAGACCACGCTCCCGCGCGCTGCGAAGGGCGAGTTCCCGCCCGGACGTGGCGCCTGGATCGCGCGCGGCAAGAGCGTGCGGGTACAGGTGCCGCTGGTCCTCGGAACCGAGGGCTGACCTGCGGGCGGCCATGGGTAGTGCTCCCCATGGTCGCCCGCAGGGGGCCCCAGTACGGTGCTCCCAGACGTGAAATCTGACCCGACGAAGCAGGGGGTGAACGATGGCTGGCTACGATCTCTCGATCGACATGGAACAGCTGACGGCGCTGAAGGATGACCTCAAGAAGATCACCAGCGAGCTGGAGAATGCCGACGGAAACGCACAGGCGGCCGCGGATGCGACCGGTCATGACGACCTGCGCGACCGCGTGAACGACTTCGCCGACAAGTGGGAGATCAAGCGCGGCGAGATGCTCGAGAACGTCAAGAAGCTGTCCGACATCATCACGCAGATCGTGGACACCTTCAAGGAGATCGACTCCGGGCTCGGCAAGGCGCTCGAAGACGCCGCTGCGAAGTAGGAAGTAGGGGAAGAGCAGCAATGAGCGACACACAGTGGCACGAGCTCGACGGCGAACCCGGCACCGTCGAGTCCAAGGGGCGTACGTACACCGAGCTCGCCGAGGCGATCTCCCGGTCCGTCAGCACCCTGCAGCAGATCGTGGACGACACGAACACGACGGCCAAGTCCATGGACAAGACGCGCTCCCTGGCGGGCGACGTCCGCGAGGACATCGAGAAGGCGCGCGAGCGCTACACCTACACGGGTGAGGCGCTGACGACCTACGGCGCCGCACTTCGCGCGGCGAAGAACGAGGCGGACCCTGCCGCGCAGAAGCTCAGGACCCTCCGGATCGAGCTCGAGGCCGCGGAGACCACGGCGGCGCGCGCCGAGACAGACGTGGACGGCCTGCCCAAGGACGCGAGCGAGGCGGACAAGAACGACGCGACGCGCGCGCAGACGAACGCGAACAACGCCGTCGGCGACATCCAGCGGCAGATCACCCAGGCCGAGTCCGAGTGGAACAGCGGGCACGGCGACAAGGACACCGCGGCGCGCACTGCGATCTCGAAGATCGAGGAGGTCGTGACCGGCGACAAGGTCAACGGCCTCAAGGACAGCGGCTGGGACAAGTTCAAGGACTGGGCCGCGGGCGCGCTCAAGGTCATCAAGATTATCTGCGACGTCGCGGGCTTCCTGGCGATCTTCCTGTCCTGGGTGCCGATCCTGGGTCAGGTCCTGCTGGTGCTCGCCGCGATCGGGTCGATCATCGCGATCATCGAGAACGTGGTGAAGATCGCGAGGGAAGGCTTCAGCTGGGGCGCGGTCCTGGGGATCGGCCTCGGTCTGATGGGTCTCTTCGGCGGCAAGGCGATCGGCTCGCTCGCGAAGTACGCGAAGGCGCGGTCGGTCGTCTCGACCGCCGGCACCATGAGCAACTCCGCGGCGAAGGCCAAGTTCGGCACCGCCCTGCTCAAGTCCTCCCGCAAGACCTTGGCCATGACCAAGGGACAGCGTGTGGGCGAGGTTCTCAAGTCCCCGTTCGTGCGGTCCGCCGGCGACAAGGCGGTGGCGGGCATGGTCAAGAACGGCCTCTACAAGAACGCCTTCACGTCGTGGCGGGGTTCGCACTTCCCGCTTCCGTTCAAGGACGGCGGCGCGCGGTTCGCGGTGGGCAACGACGACGTCGTGGACATGATGAGCCACTTCAGCCAGACCGGCCTGCGGATCGACGGCGTGACCAGCGCGGCCCAGTCCGTCGCGACGGTCGGCGCGATCTTCCACCAGGGCGCCACCATGGCGGTCGGCGCCGCGAAGTTCGGCACGGCCATCGGCGGTGGCGACGGGTGGGGAGCCTTCGGTGAAGGGAACTCCCTCGCCACCAGCGGAGCTGGCGGTGACTGGGGGAAGATCATCGGTGCGCCCGGTACGGTGGCGGGATGGTGAGCAACCGGATCGCAGGCTTTGAGCTGCGCCTTCCTGAATCGTGGCATGTCGTCCCGACCGAGATGCCTGGCGAGATCGAGGGCTGGGCCCGGTCCACGGCCGAGGCGCTCGTCGGCGGGGCGCCGACGCTCGAGTCGCCGACGCTCGAGCGGCCCGACGCGATGACCGAAGACGCGACGGAGATCCTCGCCGAGCAGCTCGCGGACGTGGCGAAGGCCGTCGTCGACACGCGGATCGGCGGCCTGCAGACCGCAGTGCTCGTGCGGCACCCGGAGCTCGGCGCCGTCGACGCCATGGTGACCGTGGGGGCCCAGCAGGACCTGGCGCTCGACGCCTTCGCGGCACAGCTCGCGGCGATCGTCGAGAACTCCGAGGAGCACGACTTCGCGTTCGCCGGCCGGGTCGATGGCACGTCCGACGCCGGGGACGTGACGGGCCTGCACTCGATGATCAGCCACTTCGGTGACCTGGGCATCGAGGGCACCGCGGTCCTGGAGGAGCGCGTGGTGCTCGGCGTCTTTCCGGCGGGATGCCCCGACATGGTCGAGCTCACGGCGATCGCCCGCAGCGTGGGCACGTTCGATGACATGCCGCAGGAGATGATCGACCTCCTCGCGGGACTGGCCGTGGAGCTGGAGGCAGCATGACGCAGGACGTGAACCACGACGTGAAGGTGCTTGGGCGCGAGGTCCGCGTCATCGTGCCCGGAACGTGGGTCAGCATCCCGCTGGACAGCCCGGAGAAGGCCGGTGCGTTCATCAAGCGCCTCGTCCGTGACCAGGTGGGTCCCGCCGACCGGCTGGCACGCATGCGACGCCAGGCGGTGGAGGAGGTGTTCGGCACCGCTCGGGACGCCGCGCAGATCGGCGTACACACCTACCTGATGTCGCTCGAGCTCGCGCCCGGTGTGCCGTTTCCCGCGGCGCTGCTGATGGCCGACGACGAGTGGCCGGCGTCGACTCGCACCCTGGTGGAGGCGGGAGACCTCGAAGGGGCGTTGAAGCTCGCCTACCCCGAGGGGGAGGTCGCGGTGCAGAGCAACGGATCGCCGGCCGCTCGCATCGTCGAGATGACACAGGGGCAGGCCGGCGACGGGGAGGAGGCGGTGGAGGTGCTCACGATGCGCCTCGAGTACCACATGCCCCACCCGGCCGACCCGTCGAAGATGCTCTTCGTCCGCGTGAACGTCCCGGACATCCCGTCCGCCGAGCCGTTCGCCATGCTCTTCGACGAGATCGTCGACTCGATCATGTTCCTGGACGACCGTGACTCGCCGACCGGCGTCGTGCCCGAGGCGGCAGCGACCGCATCCGCGACCGCCTGAACCGCTGCCGGTCGCGCCCCCTGTTGGAGGGCTCACTGGTCAAGGGGCTTCGCTGATCGATGGGTAGAGATACCCATCGACGCGGTCGCGGTGGCGCCTCTACTGTCGGGGCAGTCGGGTCGACAGCAGACAGCTTGACGCAGGTCGATACCGAGTTCGACAAGGTGCTCGCAGGGGCGGCAGCGACGTAGGAGAGTAGCGATGAGCGACACACAGTGGGAGGAGCTCGACGGAGAACCCGGCACCGTCGAGTCGAAAGGCCGGAGCTATACCGAGCTCGCCGAGGCGATCGCCCGGTCGGTCAGCACTCTGCAGCAGATCGTCGACGACACCAACACGACGGCCAAGTCGATGGACAAGACGCGCAAGCTTGCCGGTGAGGTGCGTGAGGACATCGAGAAGGCGCGCGAGCGCTACTCCTACACGGGCGAGGCGCTGACGACGTACGGCGCCTCCCTGCGTGCCGCGAAGAACGAGGCGGACCCCGCCGCGCAGCGGCTGAGGACCCTCCGGGCCGACCTCGAGACGGCGCAGGCCACCGCGCAGAGCGCCGAGAACGGCGTGGACGACCTGCCCAAGGATGCCAGCGAGGCCGACAAGAACGACGCGACGCGCGCGCAGACGAACGCGAACAACGCGGTCGGCGACATTCAGGGGCAGATCACCCAGGCCGAGTCCGAGTGGAACAGCGGGCACGGCGACAAGGACACCGCGGCGCGCACTGCGATCTCGAAGATCGAGGAGGTCGTGAGCGGCGACAAGGTCCACGGGCTCGAGGACAGCGGCTGGGACAAGTTCAAGAACTTCGTCAAGGGCGTCTACAAGGTCTTCAAGATCATCTGCGACATCGCGGGAATCCTGGCGATCTTCCTGTCCTGGGTACCGATCCTGGGGCAGATCCTGCTGGTGCTCGCCGCGATCGGGTCGATCATCTCGATCATCGAGAACATCGTGAAGTTCGCACGGGGTGAGATCGGCTTCGGCGCGATGCTGCTCGGTGTCGGCCTCGGCGTCATGGGTCTCTTCGGCGGCAAGGCGATCGGGTCGGTGGCCAAGTACGCGAAGGCCCGTTCCGTGGTCAAGACCGCGGCGACCATGAGCACCCGCGCGTCGAAGGTCAAGTTCGGCAACGCCCTGCTGAAGAGCTCCCGCAAGACCTTGGCCATGACCAAGGGGCAGCGGGTGACCGAGGTGCTCAAGTCCCCGTTCGTGCGGTCCGCGGGCGACAAGGCCGTGTGGGGCATGGCCAAGAACGGCCTGTACAAGAACGCCTTCAAGTCGTGGCAGGGCTCCAAGTTCCCGCTTCCGTACAAGGACGGCGGAGCGCGGTTCGCCCTCGGCAACGACGACGTCGTGGACATGATGAAGCACTTCAACCAGACGGGCCTGGTGATCGACCGCGCGACGAGCAACGCGCAGGCCATCGCATCCGTCGGGGCTGTCTTCAACCAGGCCGCCAACCTGGGCAACAACGCGGCGAAGCTCGGCACGAGCATCGGCGGCGGCGACGGGTGGGGCGGGTACACCAGCGGCAACTCGGTGGCCACCAGCGGCGCCGGTGGGTCCTGGGGCAAGATCACGGGGCTGCCGAACAACATCAACAATGCCGTGAACGGCATCAGCGACGTCGCGGGGCACGGTGGTTACGTGGCGGGCAAGTGGTGAGCTGAGCGGCACATGACGGGGGCGTCCCACCAGCAGTGGTGGGACGCCCCCGTCGTTGTCCGTGGCCGCCTCAGCCGTCAGAGCCTGACTGATCGTCCGGCTGGGCCGCGTTCTTGTTCGTTCGCCGGACCATGGCTAGCCCCGCCCAGACAGAGATGACGAGAAGCAGCCCGATGACCGTGACCCAGCCGCCGAACGCGACGAAGAGGTCCGTCGCGGCGACGTTCAGGAGCACACCGAGCACGCAGATCACGGCGGCGGTGCCGAACGCGTACATCGCCGGTCGCGCGGCCTTGTTCACCGCGGCGTCCCGCTCCGCATCCCTCTTGTTACTCATCGCATGCGCTCCTGTCGGTTGGGCGGGTGTCCCGGATGGTGTTTTTCCGTACTGGTTCGACCCTAGTCCGCTGGGCGGAACGGGTGAACTTTCGACACACGCGGACATAGTGGTACAGCAGGGTTCCGGACGCTAGCGTAGGGCGGCCGGACGGCGCGACGAGGGGGAGAAGCGATGAGCGGAACGGTGGCCGGAGACCCAGCGAGGTCGACGAACGACGGACAGCGGCCGGGGACCGCGAGCGTGGCGCTGCGGCCCCTGGGGTATCTGCTGATCGGCCTGGTCTGGCTGGCGATCTGGCTGATCGCCGTGCTGCTCTTGGTGGGCTCAGTGCCCGCCCTGGCGTATGGCGACTCCGACAGCCTGGTCGAGGGCGTGGGGGACAGGCTCTCGAACCCGGTCGAGGCCGTCGTATTTCTCGTGATCCTGGTGCCGATCGTGGCGGCTGCCGTCGGAGCCGGGGGCTGGTACGTGATCACCGCCTCGTGGCCGCTCGCCGTGCTGTCGTTCACCTATGTGGTCCGCGCGCTCAACCCGGCCTACGCGGGCGAGAAGCTGTCGTTCACGGCTCGCGGAGCGTGGGGCAGCACGATCGGGCCGCCCACGCTGAGCGGCGTCGCGTTGTCGCTCCAGCCGGTCCGCGCCACGCGGTTTACCGACGGGGTGATGCGCTTCTACGTCGCGGGATGGAGCTTCGACGGGCGGATGATCGTCGCGATGCTGCCCGCCGGGCTCGCGTGGGCGACGGCGATCGGCGCTCTCGCGCCGAGCGTCTCCGAGGTGCTCCACGTGGTGTTCGGTGCGCTGACGGTGCTGCTCCTCGGGGCGTCGTGGACACTGGGCGTCCGTGCCTTTCGCGCGAGCGCGTCGACCGCCGGCGCCGGCAACGAGGACCGCGTCGCGACGATGTCGGCCGGGCAGCGCGCACAGCGCATGAAGGAGCTGAAGAAGCAGCGCGAAGACCGACTGCGCAACGAGTGACCGCTCGTGACCTGGCCTGATGGGTAGGGCTCCCCATCGACGTCTCCGTCGCCGCGCCACTACTGTCGGGGTTAGTCGGATCGGCCGTGGGGGCCGGCCGGGATCTGAGAAGGGGAATCTTCATGGTTAACATGAACGTGACGTACGACGAGCTTCGGGGTACCGCGGGTCAGCTGCGCAACGGGCAGACCGCGATCATGGACCAGCTCACGAACCTGTCGACGCAGGTGAACAACCTGGTGGCTTCGGGTTTCCAGACGGACCAGGCGTCGGGCAAGTTCCAGCAGTCGTACGAGGAGTTCACGACGGGCGCGAAGCAGGCCATCGAGGGTATCGAGGGTATGGCTTCGTTCCTGGAGCAGGCTGCTACGACGCTGCAGGACGCGGACTCGCAGCTGGCCTCGGGTATCTGAGACCTGCGCCGCAGACGGCGCGCGGGGGCGGTTCCGGATCATGGTCCGGAACCGCCCCCGTCGTCATGTCCGGGTGCGCGAGGGCCGCCGGCGCCCGCCTCTCCCGCGGTCGCGACCGATTTTCCTCGCGTGTGCCCGGGGCATGCGGTACTTTCGCCCTCGGACCGGCGATCTGGTCCGCGGTACGGGTCGGCAAGCGCTCCGCAGCCGATTCTCGCCCGCTCCGGCTCATGGGTAGCGGTACCCATCGACCGGGTTGTGGGGTGCCGTTACTGTCGGGGTTAGTCGGATCGGCCGTGGGGGCCGGCCGGGATCTGAGAAGGGGAATCTTCATGGTTAACATGAACGTGACGTACGACGAGCTTCGGGGTACCGCGGGTCAGCTGCGCAACGGGCAGACCGCGATCATGGACCAGCTCACGAACCTGTCGACGCAGGTGAACAACCTGGTGGCTTCGGGTTTCCAGACGGACCAGGCGTCGGGCAAGTTCCAGCAGTCGTACGAGGAGTTCACGACGGGCGCGAAGCAGGCCATCGAGGGTATCGAGGGTATGGCTTCGTTCCTGGAGCAGGCTGCTACGACGCTGCAGGACGCGGACTCGCAGCTGGCCTCGGGTATCTGAGACCAGCGCCGCACACGGCGCGCAAGTGCCCTCTTCCGACGTCGGGAGAGGGCTCTCTTGCGTTCCGGGCCGGTCAACGGGCCGGGTTCTCCACAACCCCCGCACGTCCGCCCTGCGAGAGAGGTATGAGGCGATCCTTACCCGGTCGGTAGAATCAGGAACGGCCTTCGCTTCCCCTCCTGACCTCGACCCGGAAGGCGCCCCTTCGTGAGCACCACCCGACCCCTGCGCGTCGCCGTCGTCGGCGCCGGCCCTGCCGGCATCTACGCGAGCGACATCCTGTCCAAGACCGATCTCGACGTCAGCATCGACCTGTTCGAGCGCCTCCCCGCGCCGTTCGGCCTGGTCCGGTACGGCGTGGCGCCGGACCACCCGCGCATCAAGCAGATCATCGTCGCGCTCCACCGGGTGCTGGGCCGCGGAGACATCCGCCTGCTCGCCAACGTGGACTACGGCGTGGACGTGAAGCTCGAAGACCTGCGCCAGTTCTACGACGCCGTCATCTTCTCCACCGGCTCCATCAAGGACGCCGAGCTGGACATCCCCGGCATCGACCTCGACGGCTCCTACGGCGCCGCGGACTTCGTGTCCTGGTACGACGGCCACCCCGACGTGCCCCGCACCTGGCCGCTGGAGGCGGAGCAGGTGGCCGTGATCGGCGCCGGCAACGTCGCCCTCGACGTGGCCCGCATCCTCGCCAAGCACGCGGACGACCTGCTGCCCACCGAGATCCCGGCCAACGTGCACGAGATCCTGAAGTCCTCCCCGGTCACGGACGTGCACGTGTTCGCGCGCCGCGGCCCGGCGCAGGTCAAGTTCTCGCCGCTGGAGCTGCGCGAGCTGGGCCACGTGCCCGACGTCGACATCGTCGTGTACCCCGAGGACTTCGACTTCGACGAGGGCTCCGAGGCGGCCATCAACTCGTCGAACCAGACCAAGCAGGTCGTGAAGACCCTGGTGGACTGGACGCTGAAGGACCCGGCGCAGAACACGGCGTCGCGCCGTCTGCACCTGCACTTCCTGCATGCCCCGGCCGAGGTGCTCGGTGAGAACGGCAAGGTCGTCGGGTTCCGCACGGAGCGCACTGCCCTGCAGGGCGACGGCACCGTCAAGGGCACCGGCGAGTTCGTCGACTGGCCGGTCCAGGCCCTCTACCGCGCGGTGGGCTACTTCGGCTCGTCTCTGCCGGAGATCCCGTACGACGACGTCAAGGGCGTCATCACCAACCGCGAGGGCCGCGTCGTCGACATCGACGGCAACCAGGTGCCCGGCGTGTACGCGACGGGCTGGATCAAGCGCGGCCCGGTGGGCCTCATCGGCCACACCAAGTCCGACGCGTCCGAGACCGTGCGCCACCTCGTCGAGGACGTCACCGGCGTGGCCGACGGCGAGGCGCCGGGCGACCTGGACGGCGGCCGTACCGCACCGCAGGGCGCGCCGGACGCCGTCACCGAGTTCCTCGCCGGCAAGGGCGTGGAGTACATCGAGTGGTCCGGCTGGGAGCTCCTGGACGCCCACGAGCGCTCGCTCGGCGAGGTCGAGGGCCGCGAGCGCGTCAAGGTCGTGCCGCGCGACGAGATGATCGAGATCGCGCGCAACGGCGGCTGACGCTCTGCTGCCAGACGACTCAGGGGCCACCTTCCGCACGGAAGGTGGCCCCTTTGTCTTGAATTCCGCTTGAACTCACCCCGCCAACCCTGTTTGCGACGGCGGCAGCCCGGTCCCTGGGCTGCCGCCGTTCGTCGTCTCCGGAGGAGGTATGGACGCTCACCGCGCAAGGTTGCGCGACTAGAAGAGACGATCACAGCCGTGTATTTTCGCAGGTGGTAATCATGCCGGGTGAAAGAGTTTGCGTATCACGCATCTTTGCGCTTAGAGTTCATCTCGGTTGCAGATAGCAGCCACCAGAACGCTCCGGACGTCGGAGCATGAACCGCAAGGGAATCCAACATGTCACGTGCTGCTGCACTCCTCATGACCTCGCTCCACGTCCTCACGGCCCGCTTCGACGGCGTAAAGAAGGACAAGGGCGCCACCGCCGTCGAGTACGGCCTGCTCGTCGGACTCATCTCCATCGCGATCATCGGAACGCTCGCCCTCATCGGCCCGAAGCTGAACGCCCTCTTCCTCCAGGTGCTCAACGCTCTGCCGTAATCGCAGAAGCAACGCCCGAGCAGGACGAGCTCTTCCGATCGAAGACCTCGCATGCGGTGCACGCAGGACCACGGGCCGGCTCCCACCACCCCCAGAGAGGGAGCCGGCCCGTCTCATGCACCAACCAAGATCCACCATCAGAGAGAACGGGAACGACATGTTTCGACTGAGGAAGCGAAGGCACCACGAGCGCGGTGCAGCCGCGGTCGAGTTCGCACTGGTCCTTCCCATCCTGCTGCTCCTGGTGATGGGCATCGTCGAGTGCGGCCGGGCCTACCACATCCAGACCGCCCTCTCCGGGGCGGCGCGCGAGGGTGTGCGCGTCATGGCTCTGCAGGACGACGTCGCGGAGGCGCGGGCTACCGCCAAGGCCGCCTCGCCCCAGCTCGCCCTGACCGACAGCCAGATCAGCGTCACCCCCACCACCTGTTCGGGGACGAACCCCGGGACCGCCACGGTCACTGTGACGTACCCCGTGCAGCTCATGTTCGGGCTCTTCGGGTCCGGCTTCAACCTCACCGGAAGAGGGACAATGCGATGCCACGGATAACGCACGCTCTGTCGCGCCCACGGGAGCGGGGCGCCGTGAGCGTCATGGTCGCCCTGCTGATCATCCCGCTCATCGGCTTCGCCGCGATCGCCGTGGACGTCGCCGCCGTCTGGGCCGACCGTCAGCAGCTCCAGACCGGGGCCGACGCCGCGGCCCTGGGAATCGCCCAGGACTGCGCCAAGAACGATTGTGGCGTGCCAGCCACGACCGCACAGACGCTCGCCACACCGAACAAGAATGACGCCGAGGTGACCGCGACGGTCGTCACGTCCCCGCTCACGCCCGCGACCGGGTCCGTGACCGTGGAGACCGCCAGCGTCCGCGAGCACTGGTTCGCGCCGGTCCTGGGCTTCGACCAGAGCGATGTCGGCGCAAGCGCCACCGCATCGTGGGGGGCGCCGTCCGGCGGCACCGCGGTGCTGCCGCTCGCCTTCTCCTGGTGTGAGTTCGCGCTCCAGACGGGCGGCGGGCTGCCGTCCTCGACCGTCGAGTACACGGTCTTCTTCACGAAGGCCGCGAAGACCTCGTGCACCGGGCCGTCGAACAACGCCGTGCCTGGCGGCTTCGGCTGGCTGGACGACAACGTGGCCGGGTGCACCACGAGCACCAGCATCGACGACGTGATCTGGTCGAGCACTGGCGCGTCAGTGCCCAGCGCCTGCTCCCCGGCCGACTTCGCCGCACTCCAGGGCAAGACTGTGCTCCTGCCCATCTTCGATGACGCCGGCGGCACGGGCAGCAACGCCTGGTACCACCTCTACGGGTACGCGGCCTTCAAGATCACGGGCTACCACTTCGTCGGGCAGTTCTCGTGGAGCAACGCGGGCAGCTGCAAGGGCGGCACCCAGTGCGTCCAGGGCTACTTCGTCGAGTTCGTCGACCTCGACGACGCCTTCGACTACAGCACGACGGCACCGTCCTTGGGCGGGTCCGTCGTCTCGCTCGAGCAATAGTTTCCGACCCCCCAACCTGCACTGTCATCTCGGAAGGACCAGACCTGTGCGTAGTCGAATCATCGCCGCTGTCGCGGCCATACTGCTCGCCATCGTCGGCGTGGTTCTCTTGACCGGTTACGTCGTGGGCGCTGACCAGCGCGCGATGGCCGGGATGAAGACCACGAGCGTGCTGGTGGTGACCGAACCAGTCAAGGCCGGCACCCCGGCCAAGGACCTGGCCGAGCTGGTGGAGCCCAAGGTGCTGCCGGCCAAGGCCGTCGCCCCCGGTGCGCTGACCAGCTTGGAGGACGTGGCCGGCAAGGTCGCGACCGCCGACCTCGTGGCCGGCGAGCAGCTGCTCGCCGACCGGTTCGAAGCACCCGAGAAGGCGAAGGACAAGGGCGCCGTCGACGTTCCCGAGGACATGCAGGAGATCTCGATCATGCTCGAGTCCCAGCGCGTGGTCGGCAGCACCATCACCGCCGGCGAGACGGTCGGCGTCTTCGCCACCTACCACGAGGGCCGAAAGCCGACGCACCAGGTCCTGCACCAGGCGCTCGTCACGCGCATCGAGAACGGCGTCGCGCCGTCGGACGCCAAACCCGATGCCGAGTCCGATGCCGAAGAAGGCGCAGAACCAGCGGCTCCCGCCGTGCCGGAGGGCAGCGTCGTAGTGACCCTGGCCTTGTCCGCTCCCGACGCCGAGACGCTCGTCTGGAGCCAGGAGATCGGCACCATCTGGCTGTCCCGGGAGCCGGAAGGCACCCCGCGTGACGGCACCCGCACCGTGACCGAGGGGGGCTTGTTCCGATGAGCACAACTGTCATGGCCGCGACCGCGGCCGACGGCTCGCAGCCGCAGTCGCCGATGTCCCGAGGCCGGGTGATCAGCGTGCTCTCGCCCAAGGGCGGGGTCGGCAAGACGACCGTCGCCACGAACCTGGCCGTGGGTCTCGCCAAGGAGGAGCCGGGCTCCACCGTGCTGGTCGACCTCGACGTCCAGTTCGGCGACGTAGCCTCGGCGCTCAATCTCACGCCGCAGCACAGCCTCGCCGACACCGTCCAGGGATCTGCGGGCGGCGACACGATGGTCCTCAAGACGTTCCTCACCCAGCACGAGACCGGGCTGCACGTGATCTGCGGCGTCGACTCGCCCGCCGCCGCAGACGGGGTGACGGCCGACGACGTGAGTCGCCTGCTCGCGACGCTGGCCTCGGAGTTTCGCTACGTCGTGGTGGACACCGCGCCCGGCCTGCTCGATCACACCCTCGCCGCGCTGGACGAGACCACCGACCCGCTCTTCGTGACCACCATGGACGTGCCGGGCGTTCGGGGTCTGCGCAAGGAGCTGCAGACCCTCGACGACCTCGGCATGTTCATCGACGCGCGGTACATCGCGCTCAACCTCACCGGCCAGCGCAGCGGGATGTCGGTGGCCGACGTCGAGGCCACGATCGGCACCGGCGTCGACCTGCAGCTGCCCCGGTCGAAGGCCACCCCCGTGTCCGTCAACCTCGGCATACCGCTGCTTCAGAGCGGTGTGCGGGATCCCATGACCAAGAAGCTGCACACCCTCGTGGACCACTACACGGGGCGCCGCGACAGGCGCCTCCGTGGACGACACATTGGAGCGCGACGATGAAGCTGACCGAACGCATGGCCGCCAAGGGCCGGTCCGGCGACGACCGCGGAGACGCCCCGGAAACGGGCTCCGCGGCCGGGCAGGCCGTTCCGACCCCAACGGCCGAGGCGCCCTCCGCCGAACCGGCGGCGCCGGCCGCCCCTGCCCCGACCGCCGCTCCGGTGCCCGCTGAGCCGGCCGAGACCGGCCGCAGCCTGTCCGCGCGCACGTCCACTCCTGGCGCCGTCCCGGCGGTGTCGTCCGGCAGTGACGCGCTGACCCAACTCAAGGACACCGCGGCGGCGGCCTTGTTCGAGCGGCTCGGGACCCGCCTCCATGACCCGTCGATGAGCGAGGAGAAGCTGCGCACCATCGTGCGCAGCGAGCTGAACCACGTCGTCGAGGAGCAGGACGTCCCGCTCACGGCGGCGCAGCAGCAGCGCCTCATCAGCGACGTGGAGGACGACGTGCTGGGCCACGGCCCGCTGCAGCGCTTCCTCGACGACCCGGCGGTCACGGAGATCATGGTCAACGGTCCCGACCAGATCTACGTCGAGCAGGCCGGCAAGCTGCAGCGCAGCGACGCACGCTTCAAGTCAGAGGAGCACCTGCGCCGCATCATCGAGCGCATCGTGTCCCGCGTCGGCCGGCGGATCGACGAGTCGTCCCCGCTGGTCGACGCCCGCCTCCCCGATGGCTCGCGCGTCAACGCGGTCGTCCCGCCGCTGGCCTTCAACGGTTCCTCGCTGACGATCCGAAAGTTCTCCAGGGACCCCTTCAAGGTGCACGACCTCATCCGGTTCGGGACGCTGACCCCCGACATGGCTGAGCTGCTGCGGGCGTGCGTACAGGCGCGGCTCAACGTCATCGTCTCCGGCGGCACGGGTACCGGTAAGACGACGCTCCTCAACGTGCTCTCGTCGTTCATCCCCGAGAACGAGCGCATCGTCACCATCGAGGACGCCATCGAGCTCCAGCTCCAGCAGGATCACGTCGTGCGGCTGGAGAGCCGCCCGCCGAACGTCGAGGGCAAGGGCGAGGTCAACATCCGCGAGCTGGTGCGCAACTCCCTGCGAATGCGGCCCGACCGCATCGTCGTGGGCGAGGTCCGCGGCGGCGAGACGCTCGACATGCTCCAGGCGATGAACACCGGCCACGACGGCTCGCTCTCGACCGTGCACGCCAACTCGCCCCGGGACGCCATCGCCCGCCTCGAGACGCTCGTCCTCATGGCCGGCATGGACCTGCCCCTGCGCGCTATCCGCGAGCAGATCGCGTCCGCGGTGGACGTCGTTGTGCAGCTCACGCGCCTGAAGGACGGCACGCGACGGGTCACCGCCGTGACGGAGGTGCAGGGCATGGAGGGCCAGACCGTGACGCTCCAGGACGCGTTCCTCTTCGACTACGCGGCCGGCGTGGACGTCAACGGCCGGTTCCGCGGGACGCCCGTCGCCACCGGCGTACGGCCCCGGTTCACCGACCGGTTCGCCGACCTCGGAATCATGCTCTCGCCGTCCGTCTTCGGCACCGTGGAGACGGGGGCACACCGATGAACGGCATCGCTCTCTTCGGGCTCGCCGCCGTCGGTGTGGCCACGCTCGCAGGCCTCTATGCGCTGCTCGGGCGGGGCAACCGCCTGCCGCTCGAACGCCGCCGCCCCGTGCCCGAGTCGCGGTCGGGGGTCCTCGAGCGCGGCGCGGCCGCGGCGACCACCGCGCTCGACGGCTTGCTGCGACGGCGCGGCACGAAGGCAGCCGCCGACATCCTCGAGCGCGCGGGCGTGCGCATGCGCCGCCAGGATCTCGTGTTCTTCCAGATCGTCGGCGCGGTCTGCGTGTTCGCGGCCGGACTGCTGCTCGGGAACATCTTTGTGGCGATCCTGCTGGCGGCCCTCGTCCCGGGCGGGACCCGGCTCGGCCTGGCCGTGCGCATCAAGCGTCGGCAGGCGGCGTTCGCCGACCAGCTCGACGACTCGCTGCAGCTCATGGCCGGCAGCCTACGTGCAGGGCACAGCCTCCTGCAGTCCCTTGCCTCGGTCGCGCGTGAGAGCGAACAGCCCGCCTCGGAGGAATTTTCCCGGGTCATCAACGAGGTCCGCGTCGGGCGTGACCTCGGCGAGGTGCTGGACGAGGCCGGAGCCCGGATGGGCAGCCAGGACTTCGTCTGGGTCTCCCAGGCCATCGAGATCAACCGCGAGGTCGGCGGGAACCTCGCCGACGTGCTCGACGGCGTCGGCAACACCATCCGCGAGCGCAACACCGTGCGGCGGCAGGTCAAGACCCTCGCCGCCGAGGGGAAGCTCTCCGCCTACGTCCTGATGGCGCTCCCCGTCGGCATCATCGGCATCCTGGCCCTGATCAGCCCCAGCTACATCGCCGCCTTCACCAGCGGCCTCCTCGGATATCTCATGATCGCCGCGAGCGTCGCCCTGCTGGTCATCGGCGGGCTCTGGCTCCGCAAAACCGTCCGAGTCACCTTCTGATCCGGAGGATCACCAGCCATGTCACCCATCGCCCTGACACCGGTCGCGCTGACCGCAATCGTCGCTATCGGCCTGTCGCTAGCCCTGCTGCTCCTGGTCTTCCTCGACCCAGCCGGTCGCGAGCGCCGAATGGTTCGCGCGAACCTCGATCGCGGGCCTACGGCGCCCGGTCCCGCCGGCTCCGGCCCCGCGGACGCCGACGCCCCTGGCGGCGCCGCCCTGCTCGTCCGCCGACTCACGCCTCCGAAAGCCGCGGCAGGTCTCGAGAAGCTGCTGAGCCGCGCGGGGCGGCCGCCGGCCTGGCCGCTCGAACGCCTCCTGGCGGCCAAGGTCCTCCTCGCGGCCGGAGCCGTGACGCTGAGCCTCCTGTTCGCGTCCGCAGCCCCCGGCACGCTCTCCGTCGTCCTCGGGATCGTCGTCACCCTGGTGGCGTACTTCCTGCCGGAGCTGCTCCTGTACAGCCGGGGCCAGGAACGCCGCAAGGCGATCGGGCTCGAGCTGGCGGACACCCTGGACCAGATGACGATCGCCGTCGAGGCCGGCCTGGGATTCGAGGCGGCGATGGCGCGTGCGGGGAAGACCGGCACGGGCCCCCTGGCCGAGGAACTGGTCCGCACGCTCCAGGACATGCGGATGGGTATGTCCCGCCGGGAGGCGTACGACCTGCTCGCCACCCGGGCCGACGTGAAGGACCTGCGCCGGTTCGTCCGCGCCGTGGTCCAGGCGGACAACCACGGCATCGCGATCGCCGACGTCCTGCGCACGCAGGCCGACGAGATGCGCAAGAAGCGGCGTCAGCGTGCCGAGGAGAAGGCGATGAAGATCCCGGTCAAGGTGATCTTCCCGCTGATGCTGTGCATCCTGCCCGTCCTGTTCATCGTGCTGCTCGGGCCGGCGGTCATCGGCGTCATCGACGCGTTCAGCGGCTGAGGCGCACCATGGAACCCATCCCCATCCTCCTCGCCGCGGTCGTCACCGGCGGCATCGCGGCCGCCTGCGGCCCCTGGGTACGGAGCAAGGTGGCCACGACTCGTTCCGCGTGGCTGCGCACCCCGGCGCTCGCGGCCCTGGCTGCCGCGGGCGGCGCCGGTGCCGCGGCCCTGGCCCCGACCTGGCCGGAGGCCGTCGCCTTCGTCGTCCTGGCCCTGGCCTGCTCGCTGCTCGTGGCCGTCGACCTCGCCGAGCAGCGAATACCGGACCGGATCCTGGGCCCGGCCTACCCGGCGTTCCTCGCCGCACTGACCCTGGCTGCGGCCGTATCGGGGGATTGGCCGCGGCTGGGACGCGCGGTGCTTGCCGCCGTCGTCCTGTGCGCGGCGTACTTCCTGCTTGCCCTCGTCTCGCCCTCCGGGCTGGGCCTGGGGGACGTGAAGCTGTCCGGGCTGCTCGGGGCCTTCCTCGGCTGGCTCGGCTGGCCGCAGGTGCTCTTCGGCACCTTGGCCGCCTTCGTGATCGCCGCGATCCTGGCGGCGGGGCTGCTCCTGACCCGCCGGCGGTCGCGGCGGTCGGACGTAGCGTTCGGGCCCTCGATGGTCCTGGGCGCGGCGGTCGCCGGTTGGTGGTTACCCGCCCTTTTCGGGGCGGGGTGAAAAGATGCCGATATGGCAAATTCGCCGAACGCGCGAGAACGGGAGTAGGTTTGTGGCTATGAGCGCAGAGGAGACGTCTCCGGGCGAAGTTCCCCCCCAGGGACTCAGGGAACTGAAAAAGCAGATGACGCGGGACGCGATCGCGGCCGCGGCATTCCAGCTCACGCTGGAGAAGGGTCTCGACCACGTCACGGTCGAGGAGATCTCGCGTGTCGCCATCGTCTCGCCTCGCACGTTCTCCAACTACTTCTCCTCCAAGGAGGAGGCTGTCGTCTCGGCGGGCGCGCAGGCCCCCGAGCGCATTGTGCCCGCGTTCCGCGAGTACGCGGAGGCGCTACCGCCCTTGGAGGCGCTCAGCGAGGTGTTCGCCGACTACTTCATGAACCGCACGGACGATCAGCTCGACCACATCCGCCAGATGCTCGCCCTGGTGGTGCAGTACCCCTCCTTGCTCGACGTCCAGGCGGCTCGGTTCGGGAACCTGGAGGCGGACCTGCGCACCGTGGTCGCCGAGCACACCGACACCGACGAGGACACCGAGATGTACCCGTGGCTCGTGGCTTCCGCCGGGGTCGCGGCGATCAGGGCGGCGCTGCGCGTGTGGGGGTCGTCCGAAGCCGACGGGCGCGAACGGCTCGTGAAGCTCGTGCAGGAGGCGCTCAGCCTCTTCAGTGCGGGGCTGCGTGTGCCCCGCTGAGCCAGGTTGGCGGAGCGGCGCGGGTCTCACGATCCGCGCCGTTTCCATGCCCGCGACCGGAGTGGGGAATCATTGCTCCGGGAACCGCCGCCAGGCGTGGCGCGTTCGGCTGGGTGGAAAGGAGTGCGATGCACAGGCACTACAACGGGCTGAAGACCGCCGCGCTGTTCGGTGGCATGTGGGCCGTGATCTTCGGGCTCTGGGCGCTCTTCGGGCGGAACGCCGGCATGCTGTGGATCTTCGTGCTCATCGGGCTGGGCACGACGGCCTACGGCTACTGGAACTCCGACAAGCTGGCGATCCGAGCGATGCACGCGTACCCGGTCACGGAGCTGCAGGCGCCGGAGATGCACCGCATAGTGCGCGAGCTGTCGACGGCGGCGCGCCAGCCGATGCCCCGGCTGTACATCTCGCCCACCAAGGCGCCCAACGCGTTCGCCACGGGACGTAACCCGCAGAACGCCGCGGTGTGCTGCACGGAGGGCATCCTGCAGCTGCTGAACGAGCGCGAGCTGCGCGGCGTGCTCGGGCACGAGCTCATGCACGTCTACAACCGCGACATCCTCACGGCGTCGGTCGCGTCGGCGCTGGCCGGGCTCATCACGGCCCTGGCGCAGTTCCTGCTGTTCTTCGGCGGGGGCGACCGCCGCGAGGGCGGCAACCCGCTCGCCGCGCTCGCCATGGCGCTGCTCGCCCCGATCGCCGCGATGCTCATCCAGATGGCGATCTCCCGCACCCGCGAGTACGACGCCGACGAGGACGGCGCCCGGCTCACCGGCGACCCGCTGGCGCTGGCCTCCGCGCTGCGCAAGCTGGAGCAGGGCACGCAGCGCGCGCCGCTGCCGCAGGACCGCGACCTGACCAACGTGTCCCACGTGATGATCGCGAACCCGTTCCGCGGGGCCGGGATCGGCCGCCTGTTCGCCACGCACCCGCCGATGCCGGACCGCATCCGCCGCCTCGAGACCATGGCCGGCGGCCCGTCGGGTGGCTACGGCCCGGGCGGCATCGGCGGTCCGACGTCGGACCCGGACTGGGGCACCCCGCCGGGGATGCTCTGAGGTCGGGCGCTGCTGCGCTCAGGGTCTCAGGGTTCAGCGCCCCAGTACCGGTCCGACGCCGTAGATCGCATCGAGGTCCACAAGTAGCAGGTCTTGTCGTTCAGCTGCTGCTCGCCGGACATCCGCGTGGAATCCGTGCATCGAGTAGAGGGCGAGCGTTGCCCCAGAAGCGGGGTGGCCAAGACCATCGAGTAGGTCACGGATATGTTCGAGGCGTTCGACGTCGTGCATGCCGCGAGGCATGACTGTCGCCTTCGCTTCTCCGAGGAGTGCGATTCTGCTGCCCGCCGACTGTGGACGCTCGCCGGGCGCCAGGGCGACGACGTCCACTTCGTGTCTTGTCCGTGCAACCCGGTCCGGAACCTCGGTCCCTCCGGTTGTGCCGAGATCTAGCCCTGCCTCCGTTCCGGCGTGCGTCCGAGTCCACTCGCGGGACATGTCCTCGAAGTGAGGGCCGAGGATCTTCGAGTTGAACGTAGGCCGGGCGTCGGTCCACGCCCGTGCTGCGCGGTCGTGCTCCACCAGATCCACCGCGCGCATTGTGACGAGCTGGTTGAAGCGGATCACCGGATCGCCCATTCGGTAGACCGGACTCCGGGGCTTGAGCAGGTCTTCCTCTCTGCGCACGTAGCCCGTCGACTCGAGGACCGTCAGTGGGGGGACGATGCCGGCACGATCACGCTGGAGCAGTCCGCCGACCTTTGCCGGCGTCGTCGCGCCGCCCGCGACAGCGGAGAGGATGTCGTAATAGAGAGCGCGATGCGTGATGCGTGGGTCCTCGCGGAGTAGAAACTCCGACTCGACTCGTGAGTAGAGGGCACGACCCGGGTTGAGCAGGGTCTCGACGACCCAGCCGTTGAACTCGGAGGTGTTCTGTGGGCTATCGCCCGGCGCAAGCGGGCGGTAGCCGGGTGCACCACCTAGGCAGGAGTCCACAAGCAGTGCTGCCTGCGGGTCTTCGATCTGCCAGTGCGTGCGCGCGGTCCGCGCATCGAAGGGCAGCATCCGCAGGTCGACGACGGCGCGTCCCCGGAGCGGCTTGGTGCCGGAGAGCAGGTCGTTCATGACGCTCAGCGCTGAACCACAGAGGACCACGCGCCCGCCAGGCGCTTCGCCGGACTGTGAGCGGTCGTAGAGCAGCTGGAGCAATCCTGGGATCTCGGGGGAGTGCTGCAGCAGATAGGGCAACTCGTCGATGACCAGCAACGGTGACCCTTGGCGCGTCGTGACGTCGAGGGCGGTTGTGAGAGCGTCTTCCCAGTCGTCGAGTCGCAGGGTCGACGACGGCACACCCGCCGCGCGGGCAACCGACCGGGTGAAGCGCTGGAGGGCCGGTATGCGACCCTCCTCCTGGACCGCCGTGACGTACAGCCCGCCCGCCTGCTTCGCCAACGCCTCCAAAAGGTAGGACTTGCCGCTCCGGCGTCGTCCGGAGACGATGGCCAGGCGCATCTGGGGCGACGGATCGACCACAAATTCGCTCAGCAGATTCCACTCGCGTTCGCGGTTGAGCACGTGCCCGGGCTTCTCCATCATGATCCCTCCGTTAAGGTCCACCACCTTAGATCTCGTTAAGGTCAACCTTAACGGATTGCGTATAGATCCGCATTAACGGGCCGTGCGCGGCGTGGTCGAGTCCGTCAGTCGCATTCGGCTTCGACAGATACGGTTGTGTTGAGTCCCGCCGGGCACGCACGGCAGCCCGGTCACAGAAATCAGAAGGAGCACCACATGGCCGACTCGTCGTTCGACATCGTCAGCAAGGTCGACCGCCAGGAGGTCGACAACGCGCTGAACCAGGCGTCCAAGGAGATCTCGCAGCGGTACGACTTCAAGAACGTCGGCGCCTCGATCGCGTGGAGCGGCGAGAGCATCGTGATCGTCGCCAACTCGTCGGAGCGGGTGCTCGCCGCCCTCGACGTCTTCGAGATCAAGCTGATCAAGCGCGGCATCTCGCTCAAGGCGCTCGACGTCGGTGAGCGCGAGCCCAAGCCCTCCGGCAAGGAGTACCGCCTCGCGGCGACCCTCAAGGAGGGTCTGGCGGGCGAGTCCGCGAAGAAGGTCACCAAGATCATCCGCGAAGAAGGCCCCAAGGGCGTGAAGACGCAGATCACGGGCGACGAGGTACGCGTGACCAGCAAGTCCCGCGACCAGCTCCAGGAGGTCATGGCCCTCCTGAAGGGCTCGGACCTGGACTTCGCCCTGCAGTTCACCAACTACCGCTGACAGTCCGGTTCAGGGCCGGCCGCTCGCCGCGTCCCGCAGGGCCATGACGGTGAGGGTGGTGAGCGCAACGCCCAGTGCGCCGGCGCCCACCATCCACCACCTGTCCGCGACGAACACCGACGCGACGACCAGGCCGACGCCGAGCCCGCCGAGAACCCCCAGCCCGAACACCGCCCGCGGTCCGAGCCCGAACCGGGGCAGCCGAACGATCAGGGCGACCTCGAGCCACGTCGCTCCGACAGCCAGCAGGGCTGCGCCGGCAGCGTCGACCAGCGACAGGCCGTGCAGCGCGTTGATGGGGGCGACGACCCCGCCCTCCCACGCAGTGGGCAGGCCGAGCAGCGCGAGGCCGAGGGCGATGAGCCCGAGCGGAATGTAGAAGATCACGGCTCAAGATAGCGGCACCTGGGGGGCAGCGGGCGGCCGCCGGATGAACCGGCGGC